>DAORHX010000019.1:0-20328 GCA_035438245.1 Rubrivivax sp. | reverse complement strand
AGCGCGCGATGTAGGTCGCGCTGTCGCCGATGTAGCGGAAGAAGGTGCCCAGCGGGCCGTCGTTGTTGAAGCTCAAGCTCAGCGTGCAGATCGCGCCGTTGGCGGCCTTCAGCTGGATCGACATGTCCATCGCGATGCCCAAGGTCGGGTGGATCGGCCCCTGGATGGCATTGGCCTGCACGATGGGGCTGCCGCACTGGTAGGCGAACAGGTCGACCGTGTGCGCCGCGTGGTGCCACAGCAGGTGGTCGGTCCAGCTGCGTGCCTGGCCGAGCGCGTTCATGTTCGTGCGGCGGAAGAAGTAGGTCTGCACGTCCATCTGCTGGATGTTGAACTCGCCGGCCTCGATCTTCTTGTGCACGAACTGGTGGCTGGGGTTGAAGCGCCGCGTGTGGCCGCACATCGCCACCAGCCCGGTCGTCTTCTGCAGCGCCACCACGTCCTCGGCGCCGGCCAGCGAATCGGCCAGCGGAATCTCCACCTGCACGTGCTTGCCGGCCTTCAGGCAGGCGATCGACTGCTCGGCGTGCATCTGCGTGGGCGTGCACAGGATCACCGCGTCCACCTCCTTCAGGGCCAGGCTATCGGCCAGGTCGGTGGTGCAGTGGCCGATGCCGTACTTGGCGGCGACTTCCTTGGTCTTGTCCAGGTCGCGGCTGACCAGCGACACCACCTCGACGCCGTCGATCAGCTTGATGGCATCGAGATGTTTGATGCCGAAGGCGCCGGCGCCGGCGAGTGCAACCTTGATCGTCATGCTTGGTTCTCCAGAATCAGGTGGCCGACCGCGGTGTTGCTGGCCGGCACGTGGAAGAAGCGGTGCGCGACCTTCGGCGCCTTGCCACCCGCGACGTCGGCCATCGCGCCGCGCGCAATGAGCCACATCACCAGCTCGATGCCTTCGCTGCCGGCCTCGCGCACGTAGTCGATGTGCGGCATCTTCGACAGATCCTCGGGGTCGGCGATCAGCCTGTCGAGGAAGGCGTTGTCCCAGGCGGCGTTGATCAGCCCGGCACGCGGCCCCTGCAGCTGGTGGCTCATGCCGCCGGTGCCCCAGATCTGCACCTTCAACGGTTCGTCGTAGCTCTCGATCGCGCGGCGGATCGCCTGGCCGAGCTGGAAGCAGCGCTTGCCCGACGGCACCGGGTACTGCACGACATTGACGGCGAAGGGGATCACCTTGCACGGCCACTCGGCCGGCGAGCCGAACATCAGGTTCATCGGCACCGTCAGGCCGTGGTCGACGCGCAAATCGTTGACGATGGTCAGGTCGAAGTCCTGCTGGATCACCGACTGCGCGATGTGCGAGGCCAGCTGCGGGTGGCCGATGACCTTGGGCACCGGGCGCTTGCCGTAGCCCTCGTCGGCGGGCTCGAACTCGGCGGCGGTGCCGATGGCGAAGGTCGGGATCACACCCAGGTCGAAGTTGGTCGCGTGGTCGTTGTAGACCAGGAAGACGACGTCGGGCGTGTTGTCCTTCATCCACTGCTTGCTGGGCTCGAAGCCCTTGAACAGCGGCACCCAGTACGGCTCCTGCGTCTTGCCCAGGTCGACGGCCGCGCCGATGGCCGGCACGTGCGAGCTGTAGACCGAAGCCGTGATGCGCGCGTGGCCCGTGCCGCCCTTGGCCGCCGCGTCGTGCGCGCCCTGCACCTTGGCGGCCAGCTCGCGCTGCGCCTGGTCTTCCCAGGCCTTCCAGGCGGCGGACTGCGACGCCGGACCTTGGGCGTCGCCGTTCTCGCCGACGACGCGGTTGCCCTCGGGGCTGCGCCCGCCGTGCAGCATCATGTCGCGGTACTGCGCCTCGGTCATGCCGGTCATGCTGCCGGCCATCTGCTGGAAGCTCAGCCCGTCGGTGGCGCCCAGCTTGGACAGGAAGTAGATGTTGCCGCCGGTGCGCATCATCCAGTTCAGGTCGCGCGCACGCACCGCGGCACGCTGCTCGTCGCTCATCGGCCATTCGGCCAGATACGCGTCCTCGTCGGCCTTGAAGCGCGTGCGGTTCTCGGCCTTCATCAGGCTCATGCAGAACTGGTTCAGCCAGTAGCCCTTGCGGGACTGGTCGGCATCGAAGATGGTCGTGCCGGGCACGTCGAGATAGGGTTTGTCCAGGGCCATGCTTGTCTCCTTGCTTCAGGCCGCTTGTTCCGGCCAGTACAGGCGCATCGGGTTGTCGACCAGCAGCTTGCGCTGCAGTTCGGGCGTGGTGGCGATGTGCGGGATGAAATCGACCAGCAGCCCGTCGTCGGGCATGTGGTCCTTCAGGTTCGGGTGCGGCCAGTCGGTGCCCCACAGCACGCGGTCGGGGAAGCTCTCGACGATGCGCCTGGCGAAAGGCACGACGTCGCGGTAGGCAGCCTGTTCACCGTTCAAGGCCTTCGGGCCGGTGACGCTGAGCCGCTCCGGACAACTCACCTTGCTCCACACGTTCGGGTAGTCGCGCATGAACTTGACGAACAATTCGAACTGCGGCCCGTCGACCGGCAGGCTGACGTCGGGCCGGCCCATGTGGTCGACCACCACCGTGGTCGGCAGCGCAGTGAAGAAATCCCACAGCTCGGGCAGGTCCACCGCCTCGAAGTAGATGACCACGTGCCAGCCCAATGGGGCGATGCGCGCGGCGATCTCCATCAGCTCGTCCTTCGGCGTGAAGTCGACCAGGCGCTTGACGAAGTTGAAGCGCACGCCGCGCACGCCGGCTTCATGCATCTGCTTCAGCTCGGCGTCGCTGACGCTGCGCTTGACGGTGGCCACGCCGCGCGCCTTGCCGCCCGAGGCGAGGCAGGCGTCGAGCATCGCGCGGTTGTCGGCGCCGTGGCAGGTGGCCTGCACGACGACGTTGCGCGCGAAGCCGAGGCGGTCGCGCAGCGCGAACAGCTGCGCCTTGCTGGCGTCGCACGGCGTGTACTTGCGCTCGGGCGCATAGGGGAACTCGGCGCCGGGGCCGAACACGTGGCAGTGTGCGTCGACGCTGCCCGGCGGCAGCTGGAAGCGCGGCTTGCTCGGGCCGGCGTACCAGTCGAGCCAGCCGGCGGTCTTCTCGAACGGCCCGGTGGTGGGTTTGCTCATCCTTGTCTCCTGTCGTCCTTGCATGCGGCGGGCCCGCCGCACCGGCCCTGCAACGGCCGACCGGCGCATCGCGGACAGGCCCGTGTCAGTCGATGTACTTGAGCCCGGCCTGTTCCAGCGGGCCGCGCATGTTGTACATGTCCAGGCCGAGCACGCCGGCAGCGAGCTTGGTGCGCTTCTCGCCCTCGTTGGCCTCGCGCGCGGCGGCCGCCTCGGCCACCTGCGCGGCCAGCGCCGCCGGCACCACGCAGACGCCGTCGTCGTCGGCGACGATCACGTCGCCGGGGTTGACCTCGGCACCGGCGCAGATCACGCGCACGTTCACCGAACCGAGCGTGGCCTTGATCGTGCCCTTGGCGCTGATGGCCTTGCTCCACACCGGGAAGCCCATCGCCGTCAGATCCTTGACGTCGCGGCAGCCGCCGTCGATGACCAGGCCCCTGGCGCCGCGCGCGCGGAAGGACGTGGCCAGCAGGTCGCCGAAGAAGCCGTCGGTGTTCTCGGCCGTGCAGGCGGCCACCACCACGTCGCCTTCCTGCAGTTGTTCGGCGGCGACGTGCATCATCCAGTTGTCGCCGGGATGCAGCAGCACGGTGACCGCCGTGCCGGCGATGTGCGCGCCGGAATAGATCGGCCGCATGTACGGCCGCATCAGCCCGACGCGGCCCATCGCCTCGTGCACGGTGGCCACGCCGAAACGCGACAGCTTCTCGACCGCGGCCTTGTCGGCGCGCTGGATGTTGCGTCGCACGACGCCCAGGCTGTACATGCTCATTTCACTTCCCCCTGGCTTTCAGCGCGGCGTCGAGCCGCGGAAAAACGCGCCGCGCATTGCCTTCGTAGACCTTGTGGCGGTCGTCGCCGATGACGATGGTGCTGGCCTCGATGTAGCGCTTGGTGTCGTCGTAGTAGTGGCCCGTTTCCGGGTCGATGCCGCGCACCGCGCCGATCATCTCGCTGGCGAACAGGATGTTGTCCACCGGGATCACACGGGTCAAGAGATCGATGCCCGGCTGGTGGTAGACGCAGGTGTCGAAGAAGACGTTGTTCAGCAGGTGGTCCTTCAACAGCGGCTTCTTCAGCTCCTGCGCCAGCCCGCGGTAGCGCCCCCAGTGGTAGGGCGCGGCACCGCCGCCGTGCGGGATGATGAGGCGCAGCGTCGGGAAGTCCTTGAACAAATCGCCCTGGATCAGCTGCATCACCGCGGTGGTGTCGGCGTTGATGTAGTGCGCGCCGGTGGTGTGGAAACACGCGTTGCAGCTGGTGCTGACGTGCACCATCGCCGGGATGTCGTACTCGACCATCTTCTCGTAGATCGGGTACCAGTGGCGGTCGGTCAGCGGCGGGCTGTTCCAGTGGCCCCCCGACGGGTCGGGGTTCAGGTTGATGCCGACGTTGCCGTACTGCTCGACGCATTTCACCAGCTCGGGGATGCAGCTGGCCGGGTCCACGCCCGGGCTTTGCGGCAGCATCGCGGCGGGCACGAAGTGATCGGGGAACAGCTGCGAGACGCGGAAGCACAGCTCGTTGCAGATCGCCGCCCACGTCGACGACACCTGGAAGTCGCCGATGTGGTGCGCCATGAAGCTGGCGCGCGGGCTGAAGATCGTCAGATCGCTGCCACGTTCCTTCATCAGCCGCAGCTGGTTCTTCTCGATCGACTCGCGCAGCTCGTCGTCCGAGATCTTCAGCTCGGCCACCTTCGGCATCGCCGACGCATCCTTGATGCCGGCGATCTGGCGGTTGCGCCACTCCTCCAGCGCCTTGGGCGCGGTGGTGTAGTGGCCGTGGCAGTCGATGATCATGCAAGCCTCACTTCGTCGCGTGCTTGGCGATCAGCGCCTGCGCACCTTCGAGCATCTGCTTGCCGTTCTTGCCCTTGCCGTTCATGTCGGACACCCAGGCGGTGAACAGCGGCTGGCCGGTCTTCTTCCACTTCTCCAGCTCGGCCTTCGGGATGACGTTGATGGTGTTGCCCATCACCAGCTTCTTGCCCTCGATGTCGGCCTCCTGGAAGGCCTTGCCGGCCAGCGCCGACAGCGCCAGGCCGCTGTTGTTGTCGATGACCTTCTTCAGGTCGGGCGGCAGCGAGTCGTACTTGGCCTTGTTCATGCCGAAGATGAAGACCGAGGTGTAGAACGCGGCTTCGGCCGGGTCGGTCTCGGAGTGGAACTTCACCAGTTCCTGGATCTTCACCGCCGGCACCACCTCGTAGGGCACCACGGCACCGTCGATCACGCCCTTGGACAAGGCGTCGCCGACCTGCGGCACCGGCATGCCCACCGGCGTGGCGCCCAGCAGCGCCAGGAACTTGTTGGTCTGGCGCGTCGGCGCGCGGATCTTCAGGCCCTTCAGGTCGGCAGTGGTCTTGACCGGCTTCTTGGTCATGTGGAAGACGCCGGGGCCGTGCACGTGGAAGGCCAGCGGCTTGACGTCCTTGAACTCGTCGGCGGCGTACTGGCCGACGTAGTCCCACACCGCCTTGCTGGTGCTCTCGGCGTTGTTCATCATGAAGGGCAGCTCGAACACCTCGACCGCCGGGAAGCGCCCCGCGGTGTAGCCGGGCAGCGTCCACACCACGTCGGCCACGCCGTCGCGCACCTGGTCGTACAGCTGCGGCGGCGTGCCGCCGAGCTGCATCGACGGGTACATCTGGCACTTCATCTTGTTGTTCGACTCCTTGGCGATGCGCTCGCACCAGGGCGTGATGAACAGCGTGTTGGCGAACGACGAGGCCGGCAGGAAGTAGGCCACCTTCAGCGTCACTTCCTGGGCCGCGACCTGGGCCGCGGCAACGGCGCCGAGGGCGGCGAGAGTCAGGCGCAGGCGGGTTTTCATGATGATGTCTCCTTCGAGGGTGGGGTCAACAGGGGCGGGGAATCAGGTCAACAGGCGCACGAGCCACAGCGCGATGCCGGGGAAGGCGATCAGCAGGCCCAGGCGGATGAAGTCGGTCAGCAGGAAGGGCACGACGCCCTTGTAGGTCTCGACCATCGGCACGTCCTTGGCCAGCCCGTTCATGATGTAGACGTTCAGGCCCACCGGCGGGAAGATCATGCCGATCGCGCACACGGTCAGGATCAGGATGCCGAACCACAGCGCCTTGTCGCTGGCATCCAGGCCGAAGAAGTCCATGCCGATGATCACCGGGAACAGCGTGGGCACGGTCAGCAGGATCATCGACATCTCGTCCATGACGCAGCCGAGGATGACGTAGAAGATCATGATGCCGGCCATCACCACCAGCGGGTTGATCTGCAGGTGGCCCACGATGTCGGCCAGCTGCGACGGCAGCTGCGACAGCGCCAGCGAGGCGTTGATCATGTCGGCGCCGATGAAGATCAGGAAGATCATGCCGCTGGTCTGGGCCGTGGTGCGCATCGAATGCACCAGCTTCTGCAGCGTCATCTCGCCGCGCGCCAGCGTGATGCCGAAGGTCAGCACGTTGCCGATGGCCGCACCCTCGGTTGCGGTGAACAGCCCGCCGTAGATGCCGCCGAAGACGACGACGAAGATCAGCACGATCGGCCACACGCGCAGCGCCGACGACAGCAGCTCGCTGGCCGGCACGGCGCGCGCCGCCGGCGCGGTGTCGGGATGCAGGCGCACCATCACCGCGATGGCGATCAGATAGCCGACCGCCGCCAGCATCGCCGGCACGTAGGCGGCGAGGAACATCTTGGTGATGTTCTGCTCGGTCAGGATGGCATAGACCATCAGCGTCACCGACGGCGGCAGCAGCACGCCCATGGTGCCGCCGGTGGCCAGCGCCGCGGTGGCCAGCCGGCCCGAGTAGTTGATGCGGCGCATCTCGGGGTAGGCCACCTGCGCGACGGTGGCCGTCGTGGCCACGGTGGAGCCCGAGATCGAGCCGAAGGCGGCGCAGGCCAGCACCCCGGCCATCGCCATGCCGCCCCTGAAGCGCCCGAGGATCGCGTTGGCGAAGTCGAACATCGCCTTCGACAGCCCGCCGTGCACCGCAAAGGCACCCATCAGCATGAACAGCGGGATCACCGACAGGTCGTACACCGAGACGCGGCCGTAGATGGCGTTCTTCAGGTGCGCGAGCAGCGGTGTCCAGCCGGCCAGCACCATGTAGCCGATGGCACCGGGCACGAACATGGCGATGGCGATGGGCACGCGGATCGCCATCAGCACCAGCATGCCGGCGAACATCGCCAGGCCGATCGACATGGTGCTCATGCGAGCGCCCCCGGCTGCGCGCGCAACTGCTGCACCGTCTGGTAGGCGCCGATCACCGTGCACAGCACGAAGCCGGGCACCATCAGCACATAGGTGACCCACAGCGGCAGGTCCATCAGCATCGAACGTTCTCCGGCGGCGTGGATGTCGATGCCACCCACCGCGACGCGCCAGCTCAGCAGCGCCATGACCAGCGTGTACAGCAGCGTGCCGAAGGCGTCCATGCGGCGCTGCGCGCCGGCGCTGGCCCCGGTGGTGAAGAAGTCGACGATGATGTTCGCGCGCTTGAACTGCGCATAGGGCAGGAAGGCGGCGACGACCACCGCGCAGCCCAGCTGCACCAGCTCGACATCGCCGAGGATCGGGTGCTCGAAGAACGCGCGGCCGACGACGCTGACCACCGTCATGCCGGCCATGGCCACCAGGATCACACAGCCGAAGGCGGCGCTCATGTCGCACAAGAAGCCGAGCGCTCGGCCCAGCGGGTCGGTGGAATGGGGGTCGCTGCTCATCGTGTCTCCGTTGTCGTTGTCGTCGGGTCAGGCCGGCTGCATGCCGTGGCGGCGCTTCAGCTCGGCAGTCTGCGGCGAGCGCAGGAAGTCGAGCACCGCCGTCGCTTGCGGCACCTGCGTCGACGCGGCGCACAGGCCGGCCGCGAAGGTGGTGACGATCTGCACCTCGGCCGGCATCGGGCCGAGCAGCTCGATGCCCGGCAGATGCATCAGCTCGCTGAGCTGCTGGAAGCCGAGTTCCACATCGCCGCGCGCCACCAGCGCGCCCACCGGCACGCCCGGCGGCGCCTGCACGATGCGCGCGCGCAAGGTGTCGGCCAGGCCCCAGCGCGCGAACAGCTGCAGCAGCGCGGTGCCGCTCGGGCCGGTCGAATGGCCGATCGTGCGTGCCGCCAGCACCGCCTCGCGCAATGCGGCTTCGCTGCCGATGTCGGGGTGCGGCGCGCCCGCGCGCACCGCCACCGCGACGCCGGAGTGCACGAGGTCGGTGCGGCTGCCGGCGACGACGCGGCCCGAGGCCTGCAGCTTGTCGATGGCGTCCGCCGCGAGCACCACCAGGTCGAAGGCTTCCGCGGCCTCGACGCGCCGCGCGGCGTCGACGCCGCCGACCGACTCGACGGCCAGTTCGATGCCGCCGCGCCGTGCCCACGCCGCCGCCAGGTCGGCGAGCAGCGCGCGGGTGGCCATCGACGAGATGACGTTGAGGCGGGAGGTGGGCATGACCGGGTGCGAGGAGATGCGCGGGATTATGGGCAGCTCCTCCTGTGCCGACAATCGTCGTTCGCCACTAGCAGATATCGCAGAACGGCATAACGCGGCCGCGCCGGCATCAGGTGGCGACCAGCTCGGCCAGCATCAGCCGGCCCAGCCCCGCGCGCTGCCGGAAGGCCTGCGTGCGCGCATCGCGTGCCAGCAGCAAGCGGTCGATCAGCGGCTCGGCCGGCGTCGATTGCGCATCGCACAGCAGCACGTAGCGCTTGCTCGGCTCCTCGTCGAGCCGCGCCACCCAGCCGAGCGCGAGCAGCAGTTCCATCAGCGGCTCGATCTGCAGCGCGTCGACCCGCTGGCTGGCCGCCAGCTGCGCCAGCGTCAGGCCGTGCGGCGGGGGCGCACGCTGCTGCAGCAGCTCGCGCAGCACGGCCAGCGCCAGCGCGAAGCGCTGCCCCGGCCCGTCCTGCTGCGGCGCCAGGTGCGCCTGCAGGCTCGGCGCATAGGCGGCGACGACCGCGCCGAACAGCACGATCAGCCACGCCAGGTAGATCCACAGCAGCAGGATCGGCAGCGTGGCGAAGGCGCCGTAGATCATCGAGAAGCCCGGCATCGTGCCGACATACCAGCCGAGCAGCTGCTTGGCGACCTCCAGCGCGGCGGCGACGAACAAGCCGCCGGCCAGCGCGTGGTGCCAGCGCACGTCGGTGTTCGGCACGTAGCGGTACAGCGCCGCCATGCCCAGCCACACCAGCACGAATTCCAGCATCTGCAGCGCCAGCGCCAGACCGCCGGGCAGCGCGTCGACGATGCCGCGCGACGCGGTCAGCGCATAGGAGCTCAGCGTCAGGCTGATGCCCAGCAGCAGCGGCCCCAGCGTGATCGCCGCCCAGTACATCAGCACGCGCTGCGCGATCGGCCGCGGCTTGCGCACGCGCCAGATGGCATTGAGCGTGCGGTCGATGGTCAGCATCAGCGCCAGCGCACTGACCAGCAGGAACACCAGCCCGGCGCTGCCCAGGCGGTTGGCCTTGGCGGCGAACTGCGTCAGCGTGCCGAGCACCGGCTTGGCGATGCCGTCCGGCACCAGGCCCTGCAGGAAGTACTGCTGCAGCGCGCCCTGGAACTTGGCGAACATCGGGAAGGCCGAGAACAGCGCCAGCATCACCGTCAGCAGCGGCACCAGCGCGATCAGCGTCGTGAAGGTCAGGCTGCTGGCCGTGACGCCGAGGCGATCCTCGCGGAAGCGCTGGCGCAGCGTGCGCGCGGTCTCGAACCAGGGCCAGGTGCGCAGGGTCTGCAGCAGCATCGCCAGCTGGTCGGCGCCCTTGTGCCACAGGCCGTCGCGCATCGTCATGCTGGCTATGATGCCAGCATGACCTCGTCGACCGACCGTGCCGCCGCGTCGCCAGTGCCGCGCAGGCTGGCCGTTGCCTGCCTGCTCGGGCTGATCGCGCTCGGTGTCGCGTGGGAGCTGTGGCTCGCGCCCACCGGCTCGGGAACGTGGGCGCTGAAGGTGCTGCCGCTGCTGTTCGCGTTGCCGGGGGTGTGGCGCGCGCGGCTGTACACCTATCGCTGGCTGAGCCTGCTGCTGTGGCTGTACTTCGGCGAAGGCGTGGTGCGCGCCACCGCCGAGTCGGGGCTGTCGGCCCGGCTGGCGCTGGCGCAGCTGCTGCTGTGCCTGCTGCTGTTCACCGCCTGCGCGCTGCAGGTGCGGCAGCAGCGCCGTCTGCGCGAGGCCGCGGCGTGAGCCACGCCGCAATGCTGCAGGCGCTGCGCGCACGCCTGGGTGCAGAACAGGTCCTGACCGAGGGCGACCGGTCGGCCTGGGAGCTGGACTGGCGCCGCCGCTATCGCGGCCGTGCGCTGGCCGTCGTGCGGCCCGCCGACACCGCCGAGGTGGCCGCGGTGCTGCAGGCGTGCGCGGTCCACGGCGTCGCGGTCGTGCCGCAGGGCGGCAACACCGGGCTCGTCGGCGGCGGCGTGCCCGACGACAGCGGCACGCAGCTGCTGCTGAGCCTGACGCGGCTGAACCGCATCCGCGGCATCGACGTGCCCAACCTGACGATGACGGTCGAGGCCGGCTGCGTGCTGCAGTCGGTGCAGCAGGCGGCGGCCGACGCCGGGCTGATGTTCCCGCTGAGCCTGGCGGCCGAAGGCAGCTGCACGATCGGCGGCAACCTGGCGACCAACGCCGGCGGCACACAGGTGCTGCGCTTCGGCAACGCGCGCGAGCAGTGCCTGGGTCTCGAGGTGGTGACGGCCGACGGCCAGGTGTGGGACGGGCTGTCGGGGCTGCGCAAGGACAACACCGGCTATGACCTGCGCGACCTGTTCATCGGCAGCGAAGGCACGCTGGGCATCATCACCGCGGCCACGCTGAAGCTGCAGCCGAAGCCCGCCGCGGTGGGCACCGCGCTGGCCGCCGCCGCTTCGCTGCAGCAGTGCGTGGCGCTGCTGCAGCTGGCGCAGGCGCGGCTCGGCGCCGGGCTCACCGGCTTCGAGGTCATGAACCGCTTTTCGCTGGACCTGGTGGCCCGGCACTTCCCCGCCCTGCCCCGGCCGCTGGCCGATGCGCCGTGGACCGTGCTGCTCGAACAATCGGACAACGAGGGCGAGGCCGAGGCGCGCGCGCGCTTCGAGGCGCTGCTGCAGGCGGCCGTCGAGGCCGGCCACATCGACGATGCGGTGGTCGCCGAATCCCTGAGCCAGTCGCACGCGCTGTGGCATCTGCGCGAGTCGATCCCGCTGGCGCAGGCCGAGGAAGGGCCGAACATCAAGCACGACATCGCGCTGCCGGTCTCGGCGATCCCGGGCTTCGTCGCCGCCACCGACGCCGCGCTGGCGCGCGCCTTTCCCGGCATCCGGCTCGTCGACTTCGGCCACCTCGGCGACGGCAACCTGCACTACAACGTGCAGGCGCCGCAGGGCGAGTCGGCGCAGGCGTTCATGGCGCAGCACGAGCACGCGGTGAACGCGCTGGTCTACGACGCGGTGTGCGCGGCAGGCGGCTCGATCTCGGCCGAGCATGGCGTCGGCGTGCTCAAGCGCGACGAGCTGGCCGGGCGCAAGTCGCCGGTGGCGCTGCAGCTGATGCGCGCGATCAAGCAGGCGCTGGACCCTCACGGCCGCCTGAACCCGGGCCGCGTCTTGTAGGCGCCTTCAGGGTCAGCCGGCGGCAGCGCCCTCGGCCACCAGCCAGGCCAGGAACTCGCGCACCTCGGCCTTGTGGCGCGAGGCCTGCGACTGGAACACGAAGTAGCTGCGTGGCGAAGCCACGCTCTGGCCGAACGGCACGACCAGCCTGCGCTGCGCGATCAGGTCGTTGACCAGCGGCAGCCGGCCCAGCGCCACGCCCTGCCCGGCGACCGCCGCCTGGATCAGCTGGTCGTACATCGAGAAGTGCAGCACGCTCGCCGGCTTCAGGCCCTCGAGCTTCATCGCGCGCAGCCAGGGGGGCCACTCCAGCAGGTGCGAGCCGGGGCCGCTGTCCAGGTGCAGCAGGCAATGGTGGCGCAGGTCCGCGGGGTGCTTCAGCGGCCGGCCCGCGTCGCGCCGCAAGCGCGGCGCGCACACCGGCGTGACCACCTCGCCGAAGAGCCGCACGCCTTCGTCGGCCGCCCCGTCCTCGGTGTGGTAGCGGATGGCCACGTCGACGCCGTCGCGGTCCAGGTTGACGACACCGTAGCTGGCAGAGATGCGCACGTCGACCTCCGGCCGCGACGCGGTGAAGCCGGACAGCCGGGGGATCAGCCACAGGCCGGCGACGCCGGGGGTCGTGGTCACGACCACGGTCTTCAGCCGCCGTGCGCCGCGCAGCTCGACGCTGGTACGGTGCAGATGCTGCAGCACCTCGACCACCGTGCGCTGCAGCAGCACGCCGGCGTCGGACAGGCGCAGCGCGCGATGCAGCCGCTGGAACAGCGGCACGCCGAAGAAGCCCTCGAGCGCGGCGATCTGGCGGCTCACCGCCGACTGTGTCAGCGCCAGCTCGTCGGCGGCCTTGGTGAAGCTGAGGTGCCGCGCCGCCGCCTCGAAGGCTTCGAGCTGATCCAGCGGCGGCAGATCGTAGGTGCGGTTGCGCATCGGCTTTCACATTCCGTATTCGCATCCAAGCCATTCGAACATGCCGCTTGAGCGGCGATGCACGGGCGATCAGACTGCATTGCACCGGGGCGGCCGGCCGCCGCGGCTGCGACAGGAATGCACATTCTGCATGCAAAGGAGCCGACGATGAAGACCGACCTGAAGCTTCCCGCGATCTGGCTGCGCCACGGCGAACTGCACCGCATCGTCGACGGCAAGGGCGCGGTGGTGCAGTGCCTGAGCGGCACCGTGTGGCTGACGCAGCAGAGCGATCCGCGCGACCTGGTGCTGGAGGCCGGCGACGAAGCGCCCATCGAGCGCGACGGCACGAGCATCGTGTCGGCGCTCAGCGACGCGCAGTTCGTGCTGCTGCACTGACGTGCCGCCCTACGCCGGGGGCCTGAGCGCGCCGGGCGGTGCCTACTGCACCGGCCCCTTCAGCGACGGCGGCAGCGGCAGGGCCATGATCTCGATGCCCTCGTCGAGCAGCGCGCGGCGCTCGTCGGGCGTGGCCTGGCCGCGGATGCCGCGCGCCTCGATCTCGCCATAGTGGATGCGGCGCGCTTCCTCCGGGAAACGCTCGCCGACGTCGTCGGTGTTCTGCAGCATGCGCCGCACGGTGTCAAGCCACTGCACCTGCAGCGGCTGCGCGGGCTCGGCTGCGGCCGGGGCGTCGTTGGCCTTGCGCGGCGCCGACAGGTTCAGGCGCGGCGCGCTCGGCAGGCGGCTGATGATGCGGTCGGCGCACAGCGGGCATTCGATCAGGCCGCTGCCGTTCTGCGACATGAACTCGTCGTCCGAGGCGAACCAGCCCTCGAAGCCGTGGCCGTTCGCGCAGCGCAGGTTCAGCACCTTCATCGCGTCATTATCCCTGCCAGGCCAGCGGCCACAGGCCGGCGCGCCATTTCTGCAGCCACATCAGCCCGATCAGCGTCTTCACGTCGCTGAGTTCGCCGCGCGCCGCGTGCGCCTCGAGCTCGGCCTCGCTGAGCAGGCACAGTTCGATGAATTCGCCTGCGTCCAGGCGCTGCGCGCCGGGTGTCAGGCCGCGCGCGAACCAGATCTCGATGATCTCGGTGGAATAGGCGGCCGCGTTGTGGATCAACCCGGCGCGCGCCCACTGGCGCGCCGTGTAGCCGGTTTCCTCGAGCAGTTCACGCCGTGCACACGCCAGCGTCGATTCGCCCGGGTCGATCTTGCCGGCCGGGAACTCGAGCAGCACCTCGCCGACCGGGTAGCGGAACTGGCGTTCGAGCACCAGACGGCCGTCGTCGAGCAGCGGCACCACGGCCACCGCGCCGGGATGGCGCACGTACTCGCGCGTCGCCGTGCCGCCATCGGGCAGCCGCACCTCGTCGCGCCGCACCTCCAGAAAACCGCCCTCGAGCAGCACGCGGCCGCCCAGGTGCTGCTCGCGCAGGTGGGGGTCGCTCATCGGCGGCGCGGCCTCAACCGGCCAACGCCTTGACGATGGCGTCGCGGCACATGTTCATCAGCCCGCCGGGCAGCAGGCCGAAGAACAGCACGGCGGCGCCGTTCAGCGCCAGCAGCGCGCTGACGCCGCGGCCACGCTGCAGGGCTTCGCCGCGCGTCGGCGCATCGAAGTACATGATCTTGACGACGCGGATGTAGTAGTAGGCGCCGACCAGCGACATCAGCACCGCGAACACCGCCAGCCAGATATAGGGCAGCAGGTTGGACGAGACCAGCGCCTGCAGCACCGACAGCTTCGCATAGAAGCCGACCAGCGGCGGCACGCCGGCCAGCGAGAACATGAACACCGTCATCACGCCGGCCACCCACGGACTGCGCTGCGCGAGGCCGGCGAGATCGGCGATCTCCTCGCTCTCGAAGCCCTGCGACGACAGGTACAGGATCAGTCCGAAGGTGCCGAGCGTCGTCAGCACGTAGGCGACCATGTAGAACATCGCCGAGCTGTAGGCATTGCCGGCCGACAGCGTGTTGCCGTTGATCACGCCCACGCTCATGCCCAGCAGCACCCAGCCCATCTGCGCGATGGTCGAATAGGCGAGCATGCGCTTCAGGTTGCTCTGCGCGATCGCCGCCAGGTTGCCGACCACCAGCGAGGCCACCGCCATGACGATGAACATCTGCTGCCAGTCGACCGCGATGCCGGACATGCCCTCGACCAGCAGCCGGATGATGATCGCGAAAGCGGCCAGCTTCGGCGCGCCGCCGATGAGCAGCGTGACCGCGGTCGGCGCGCCCTGGTAGACGTCGGGCACCCACATGTGGAACGGCACGGCGCCGAGCTTGAAGGCCAGGCCGGCGACGATGAAGACGACGCCGAAGCTCAGCACCTCCTTGTTGATGCGGCCGCTGCCGATGGCCTTGAAGACCTCGGCATGGTCGAGCGAACCGGTGGCGCCGTACAGCATCGACAGGCCGTACAGCAGGAAGCCGCTGGCCAGCGCGCCGAGCACGAAGTACTTCATCGCCGCCTCGGTGGCCACCGCATGGTCGCGGCGCATCGCCGTCAGCGCATACAGCGACAGCGTCATCAGCTCCAGCCCTAGGTAGACGACGAGGAAGTTGTTCGCCGACACCATCACCGAGATGCCGAGGTAGACGAACAGCGACAACGTGAAGTACTCGCCCTTGAGCATGTCGCGCGTCGCCAGGTAGGCCTGCGCATAGCCGATGCTGGCCATCATCGCGACACCGGCGAAGAAGGCGAGCAGATGACCCAGCGGGTCGGCGACGACCATGGACTGCATGCCGTAGCGCGTCAGGCCGGCATCGAAATCGACCAGGTGCATCACCGCGACCGCCGCCAGCGTCGCCTGGGTCAGCCAGAAGGTGGTGCGGCGCGCCGGATCGCGCACCCACAGGTCGACCAGCGTGATCACGCAGGCCATCACCAGCAGCAGCAGCTCCGGATAGATCACCGGCCAGTTCATCGCGTCCATCGGGGCGCCCATCTAGTTGATCTTCGAGACGGCCACGTGCCGCAGCAACTCGCTGACCGACACCTGCATCACGTCGGTGAACGGCTTCGGGTACACGCCCATCCACAACACCGCCGCCGCCAGCAGCGCGAGCATCAGGAATTCGCGGTGGTTGATGTCGTTCAGCACCTTCACGTCGTCGTTGGCGACGGCGCCGAAGTACACGCGCTTGACCATCCACAGCGTGTAAGCGGCGCCGAAGATCAGCGCGGTGGCGGCCAGCGCGGCGATCCAGAAGTTGGCCTTGACGGTGCCGAGGATCACCATCCACTCGCCGACGAAGCCGGCGGTGCCCGGCAGGCCGCAGTTGGCCATCGCGAACAGCACGGCGAAGGCGGTGAACTTCGGCATCGTGTTGACGACGCCGCCGTAGTCGGCGATCTGGCGCGAGTGCACGCGGTCGTAGAGCACGCCGATGCACAGGAACATCGCGCCCGAGACGAAGCCGTGGCTGATCATCTGCACGATGCCGCCGGCGACACCGAGCTCGTTGAAGATGAAGAAGCCCAGCGTGACGAAGCCCATGTGCGCGATCGAGCTGTACGCGACCAGCTTCTTCATGTCCTGCTGCACCAGCGCGACCAGGCCGATGTAGATCACCGCGATCAGGCTCAAGGCGATGACGAAGGCCGCCCACTCGCGGCTGGCGTCCGGCGCGATCGGCATCGAGAAGCGCAGGAAGCCGTAGGCGCCGAGCTTCAGCATGATCGCCGCCAGCACGACCGAGCCGCCGGTCGGCGCCTCGACGTGCGCGTCGGGCAGCCAGGTGTGCACCGGCCACATCGGCACCTTGACCGAGAACGCGGCGAAGAAGGCGAAGAACAGCAGCACCTGCGCGTGCAGCGGGATCGGCAGCTTGTGCCAGGTGAGGATGTCGAAGCTGCCGCCGGACTGGATGTAGAGGTAGACCAGCGCCACCAGCATCAGCAGCGAACCGAGCAGCGTGTAGAGGAAGAACTTGAAGGCCGCATAGACGCGGTTCGGCCCGCCCCAGACGCCGATGATGATGTACATCGGGATCAGCGTGGCCTCGAAGAACACGTAGAACAGCAGCCCGTCGAGCGCGCAGAACACGCCGATCAGCAGCCCGGACAGCAGCAGGAACGCGCCCATGTACTGGTTGACGCGCGCGGTGATCACCTCCCAGCCGGCGATGACGACGATGACGGTGATGAACGCCGTCAGCAGCACGAACCACACCGAGATGCCGTCGACGCCGAGCCGATAGTTGACGTTGAAGCGCTCGATCCACGGCAGATCCTCCTGGAACTGCATCGCGGCGGTGCTCGCGTCGAAGCCGGTGATCAGCGGGATGGTGACGAGGAAGCTGGCCAGCGCCGCCAGCAGTGCGACCCAGCGCACGACCTTGGCCTGATCGTCCCGGCCCAGCGCCAGCAGCACCGCGCCCGCAGCGATCGGCAGCCAGATGGCGACACTCAGAAGACCCATTTGTTGTTCTCCGCGGCGGTGCCGGTCAGCGGCCGACCAGGGCCGACAGATATGGCCACAGCCGCCAGCTCAGCAGCGCGAACACGCCGAGCACCATGACCAGCGCGTACCAGTAGAGGAAGCCGCTCTGCAGCGAGCGCAGCGTCGCGCCGAGGTTGCCGACGGTGCGGGCCGAGCCGTTGATCAGCCCGTCGATCAGCTTCTGGTCGCCCCCCTTCCACAGCCCGGCGCCCATGCCCCGCGCCAGCGCCGCGATGACGTTCTCGTTGAACCAGTCGAAGTAGTACTTGTTGTCGAGCACGCGGTAGACCAGGGCGAAGCGTTCGCGGATCGCGGCGGGTACCTCTGGCTTGAGCAGGTACAGCACGTAGGCGACCAGCACCCCGGCCACCATCAGCCAGAACGGCAGCGTGCTCACCGCATGCATCGCCATGCCCCAGGCGCCGAGGAAGGTGCGCTCCAGGTCGGCCATGGCCGGATGCACCGGCAGCACGACGATCGAGTCCTTGAAGAAGCCGCCGTAGAGCATCGGCTGGATAATCAGGTAGCCGATGCCCACCGAGGCGATGGCCAGCAGCACCAGCGGCAACGTGACGACCCACGGCGACTCGTGCGGCTCGTGCACGTGCAGGTGGCCGTGTTCGTCGGGGTGGTCGTGCTCGCCCGGGAAGGGCTTGTGGCGGAAGCGCTCCGGCCCGTGGAAGACCAGGAAGTACATGCGGAAGCTGTACAGCGCGGTGACGAAGACGCTGGCCATCACCGCGAAGTAGGCAAAGCCCGAGCCCGGCAGCTTGCTGAAGTGCACCGCCTCGATGATGCTGTCCTTCGAGTAGAAGCCGGCGAAGAACGGCACCGCGATCAGCGCCATCGAGCCGAGCAGCGAGGTGATCCAGGTGATCGGCATGTACTTGCGCAGGCCGCCCATGTTGCGGATGTCCTGGTCGTGGTGCATGCCGATGATCACCGAGCCGGCGGCCAGGAACAGCAGCGCCTTGAAGAACGCATGCGTCATCAGGTGGAACACCGCCACCGAGTAGGCCGAGGCACCGAGCGCCACCGTCATGTAGCCCAGCTGCGACAGCGTGGAATAGGCGACGACGCGCTTGATGTCGTTCTGCACCACGCCGAGGAAGCCCATGAACAGCGCCGTGACCGCGCCGATCACCAGCACCAGGTTCAGCGCCGTGTCCGACAGCTCGAACAACGGCGACATGCGCGCGACCATGAAGATGCCGGCCGTGACCATGGTCGCGGCGTGGATCAGCGCGCTGATCGGCGTCGGGCCTTCCATCGAATCAGGCAGCCAGACGTGCAGCGGCACCTGCGCGCTCTTGCCCATCGCGCCGATGAACAGGCAGATGCAGATCACGGTGATCAGCATCCAGTCGTTGCCGGGGAAGGACAGTTTGCCCAGCTCGCCGGCCTTGGCGAAGGTCTCGCCGTAGTTCAGCGTGCCGGCGTAGGCGGCGATCAGGCCGATGCCGAGGATGAAGCCGAAATCGCCGACGCGGTTGACGATGAAGGCCTTCATGTTGGCGAAGATCGCCGTCGGCTTGGCGTAGTAGTAGCCGATCAGCAGGTACGACACCAGGCCCACCGCTTCCCAGCCGAAGAACAGCTGCAGGAAGTTGTTGCTCATCACCAGCATCAGCATGCTGAACGTGAACAGCGAGATGTAGCTGAAGAAGCGCTGGTAGCCGCCCGGCGAGGTGTCGTCGTCGGCCATGTAGCCGACGGTGTAGATGTGCACCATCAGCGAGACGAAGGTGACGACGCACATCATCATCGCCGACAGCCCGTCGATGAGGAAGCCGACCTCCATCTTCAGGCCGCCGATGACCATCCATTCGTAGACCGTGGCGTTGAAGCGCGCGCCGTGGTTGGCGACGTCGTTCAGCACCAGCGCCGAGCCGATGAACGACACGGTCACGGCGATGATCGTCGCCCAGTGCGCGCCGGCGCGGCCGACCTTCGAGCCGGCCAGTCCGGCAACCATCGAGCCGGCCAGGGGCGCCAGCGCGATCAGCAGCAACAGGTTGGGGTTCAGCGTGGCCGACATGGCTCAGCCCTTCAGCGCGTCGAGCTCGTCGACATTGATGGTGGCGCGGCTGCGGAACAGCACCACCAGGATCGCCAGGCCGATGGCCGACTCGGCCGCGGCGACGGTGAGGATGAAGAACACGAACACCTGGCCGCCCATGTCGCCGAGGAAGTGCGAGAAGGCGACGAAGTTCAGGTTCACCGCCAGCAGCATCAGCTCGATGGCCATCAGCAGCACGATCAGGTTCTTGCGGTTCAGGAAGATGCCGATCACCGACAGCGCGAACAGCATGCCGCCCAGCGACAGGTAGTGGCCGAGCGTGATGTTGCCCAGGCTCATGCTTCTTTCCCCTCGCGTGAGGCTGACGGCAGCTCGACGGTCGGGCGCATCGGCACCAGGCGCAGCCGATCGGCCTTCTTCGCCCTGAGCTGCTGGCTCACGACCTGGCTGCGGCTGTCCTTGCGGCCACGCAGCGTCAGCGCGATGGCCGCGATGATGGCCACCAGCAGCAGCACCGCCGCCACCTGCAGCGGGTACAGGTAGTGGGTGTAGATCTCGATGCCGAGCAGCTTGCTGTTGCCGTGCTTCAGCAGCAGCGGATCGGGCGGCGGCGCCTCGGTGAGGCGAAAGCCGCCCATCAGCACCAGCGCCATCTCCAGCGCGATCAGCGCGCCGATGAAACCGGCCAGCGGAAAGTGCTTCCAGAAACCCTGGCGCACGGCGGCGGCATCGACGTCGAGCATCATCACGACGAACAGGAACAGCACCATCACCGCGCCGACGTAGACCAGCACCAGCGCGATGGCCAGGAACTCGGCGCGCAGCATCATCCAGATGCACGACGCGGTGGCGAAGGCCAGCACCAGGAACAGCGCCGCATGCACGGTGCTGCGCGCGGTGACGACGCGGAAGGCCGCGAACAGCAGCACGAACGAAAACAGGTAGAACAGCGCGCTCGACATGATCTTGGGTGGCGCCCGAAGGCCGCTGAGGCTTCAGCGGTACTTGGCGTCGGCCTCCTTCGCGGCAGCGATTTCTTTTTCGTAGCGGTCGCCGACGGCGAGCAGCATGTCCTTGGTGAAGTACAGGTCGCCGCGCTTCTCGCCGTGGTACTCGAGGATGTGCGTCTCGACGATCGAATCGACCGGGCAGCTTTCCTCGCAGAAGCCGCAGAAGATGCACTTCGTCAGGTCGATGTCGTAGCGCGTGGTGCGGCGCGAGCCGTCGTCGCGCACGTCGGACTCGATGGTGATGGCCATCGCCGGGCACACCGCCTCGCACAGCTTGCAGG
>DAORHX010000018.1:0-20806 GCA_035438245.1 Rubrivivax sp. | reverse complement strand
GTGGTGGTTTCGGCGCCTGGTCGGCCGCCGACGTCACCGGCTGGCAGATGCACGCCGGGAACGACCCGTTGACCGCGGTGCCGGCGCTGCTGCTGCGCGACGGCGCGCGGCTGCGCCCGGTGCGCTTCGGGCAGGTCGATGGCGACGGTGCGCTGACGGTGCAGGTCGACGACGAGCGCGTTCGCCTCGCGCTGCACGAGTTCGAGCCGGGTGCCGGCGACGCCCGCTGGCGCCTTGCCGTCGGCGGCAGCGTCGAGACGCTGGGCATCGCGCGCCAGGGCGACGTGCTGTTCGTGCAGGCGCGCGGCCGCGCCCACATGCTCGATGCGGTCGCCTACCTCACGCAGGCCGGCGCGGCCAAGGGCACCTCGGGCGAGCTGCGCACGCCGATGATGGGCACCATCCTCGCCACCCACGCCGAGGTCGGCCAGGCGCTGCGCGCCGGCGACGTGGTGGTGACGATGGAGTCGATGAAGATGGAAATGAAGATCTGCGCCGAGCACGACGGCGTGCTCGAAAGCCTGACGGCCGCTGCCGGCCAGACCGTGGAACGCGGTCGCGTGGTGGCGGTCGTCGCCGCGGCCCAGGGCGCGGCCTGATCCCCGAACCTCATTGAAACCCGGAGACACGACCTTGGACTACAAGACCATCCGCCTCACCCGCGAAGGCGAGCACGTCGCACGCCTGACCTTCACCCGCCCCGAGATCCAGAACGCGATCAGCCTGGAGGTGGTGCGCGAGATGCTGCACGCCATTGCGGCGATCGGCGCCGACGCGAAGCTGCGTGCGGTGGTGCTGACCGGCGAAGGGAAGTCGTTCTGCGCCGGCGGCGATTTGAACTGGATGCAGACGGTGCTGAAGCAGAGCCGCGAACAGCGCATCGCCGACTCGCGCCCGCTCGCCGACCTGTTCTACGAACTGGACCGCCTGCCCAAGGTGCTGATCGGGCGCATCAACGGCCCGGCCACCGGCGGCGGCTTCGGCATGGCCTGCATCTGCGACGTGGTCGTCGCTGCCAGCACCGCGCGCTTCTCGCTCACCGAGGCGCGGCTCGGCCTCGTGCCGGCGAACATCGGCCCCTACGTCGCGCGCCGCATCGGCCTGGCGCGTTCGCGCCGCTACGGCTTGACGACGCAGTTCATCGACGCCGCGCAGGCCGAGCGCATCGGGCTGGTGGACCGTGTCGTCGTGCCGGAGGAACTCGACCGTGCGGTCGGCGAGGAGCTTGACCTGGTGCTGTCGCTGCCCGCGAGCTCGATGGCTGCGACCAAGAAGCTGTTCAACGACGTGCACGGCCGCCCGCCGCGCGAGTGCATGGACTACACCGCCCATGCGCTGGCCGACGCCTGGGAGACACCCGAGGCGGCCGAGGGCATCGCCGCCTTCCTCGGCAAGCGCGCGGCGAACTGGAAAGTCTCGCGTCCCTGAATCGAAATCACGAGACAACCATGAACGACGCCGACACCGTGGTCTACGAGGTGCGCGATGGCATCGCCACCGTCAAGATCAACCGCCCCGAGATCCGCAATGCGCTCTCGCCGGCCGCCGCCAACCGCCTGTACGACTGTTGGGGCGAGGTCGATGCCGACAAGAACGTGCGCGTGGCCATCCTCACCTCCGCCGACTGCGGCACCTTCTGCGCCGGGCTCGACCTGCGCGAGGCGGCGCGCGTCAAGAAGGAGGAGGGCGTGGACATCCTCACCAAGATGAAGGACCCGTTTCACGCCCGCCAGCGCCGCGTGGCCAAGCCCATCATCGCCGCGATGACCGGCCACCTGATCGCCGGCGGGATGATGCTGAGCCTGAACTCCGACCTGCGCGTGGGGCTGAAGGGCACGCAGGTGGGCATCACCGAGACGCGCATCGCCGGCCGCGGCAGCCCATGGGCGATCCCGCTGCTGTGGATGCTGCCGCAGCCGCTGCTGATGGAGATGGTGCTGACCGGCGAGCTGCATCCGATCGAAACCTTCCACGAACTGCGCTTCATCAACTACCTCGAGGACACGCCCGACGCGGTGCGCGCCCGCGCGCAATCGCTCGCCGAGCGCATCCGCGACAACGCGCCGCTGTCGGTGATGGCGGGCAAGGAGTCGATCCTCACGGCGATGAGCGCGGGTTGCGACGCGGGCATCGCGCTCGCCCACAACATCTACCGCGCCGCCTATGCGAGCGAAGATGCGCAGGAGGGCCCGCGCGCCTTCGCGGAAAAGCGCAAGCCGGTGTGGAAGGGCCGCTGAGGCCGGAAGGAGAGCGTGCATGTGTGGAATAGACCCCCTGCTCGGCAACAACCGCAACTGGTCGGCGCGCTGCCGTGCGGAGGATCCGAAGTTCTTCGAGCGCCTCGCCGGCCAGCAGGCACCGCGCTACCTGTGGATCGGCTGCTCCGACAGCAGGGTGCCGGCGAACGAGATCGTCGGGCTTCGACCCGGCGAGATCTTCGTTCACCGCAACGTGGGCAACCTCGTCGTGCACTCCGACCTGAACTGCCTGACGGTGCTGCAGTACGCGGTCGAGGTGCTCAAGGTGGAACATGTGCTCGTGGTCGGCCACTACGGCTGCGGGGCCGTGGCAGCGGTCGTCGAGCAGCGGCGCACCGGTCTCGCGGACAACTGGCTGCGCCACATCGAGGACGTGGCACGCAAGCATGACGCACGCTTCGGCGACGTGCCGGGCCGGGATGAGCGCGCCGACCGCTTGTGCGAGCTGAACGTGATCGAGCAGGTCAGCAATGTCTGCCGCACAACCGTGCTGCGCCGCGCATGGGAGCGCGGCCAGCCGGTCGCGGTGCACGGCCTCGTGTACGGGCTGCGCGACGGGCTCCTGCGTCGCGTCGGCGAGCCTGTCGGCGGCCTCGACGCGCGCGACTCGGGCTACGTGGCGGCGCTGTCGGCTCTGGGCGTGCCTTGAGGGCGGGAGTGCCGGCGGGCGTCAGTACGACTTCGGCTGCCCGAGCACCTTCTCGGCAATGAAGCACTTGACGAGCTGCCCGCTCACCGGGGCGATGCGGAACAGCATCACCTCGCGCAGCAGCCGCTCGATGTGGAACTCGTTGGCGTAGCCGAAGCCGCCGAGCGTGAGCATCGCGGTTTCGGCGGCCTTGTAGCCGGCCTCCGCGGCGAGGAACTTCGCGGCATTGGCCTCGGCGCCGCAGGGCTGCTGCCCGTCGTACAGCGTGGCCGCCTTCATCGTCATCAGGTTCGCGGCCTCCAGGTGCATCCAGCACTCGGCCAGCGGGTGCTGCACGCCCTGGTTCATGCCGATCGGGCGGTCGAAGACGATGCGCTCCTTCGCGTAGCGCGAGGCGCGCTGCAGTGCGTTGCGGCCGAGGCCCACCGACTCGGCGGCCACCAGGATGCGCTCCGGGTTCATGCCGTGCAGGATGTACTCGAAGCCGCGCCCTTCCTCGCCGATGCGGTCCTCGACGGGGATCTCGAGGCCGTCGATGAAGACCTGGTTCGCGTCGATCGGCTTGCGTCCGAGCTTGGGGATGCGGCGCAGCGTCACGCGCTTGCGGTCCAGGTTCGTGTAGAACAGCGACAGGCCGTGTGTCGGGTGCTTGACCTCGGAGGCGTCCTGCGTGCGCGCGATCAGCAGCATCTTGTCGGCCACCTGCGCCGAGCTGATCCAGACCTTCTCGCCGTGCACCACGTAGCGGTCGCCCTGGCGCACCGCGCGCGTCTTCAGCTTGAGCGTGTTCAGCCCCGTGTTCGGCTCGGTCACGGCGAAGCAGGCGCGCTCGCGGCCGGCGATCATCGGCGGGATCATGCGCTGGCGCTGCTCCTCGGTGCCGAACACCAGCACCGGGTTCAGGCCGAAGATGTTCAGGTGGATCGCCGAGGCGCCGATGCCGCCGGGGCTGCACTCGGTGATCGCCTGCACCAGCAGCGAGGCCTCGGTCAGGCCGAGCCCGGAGCCGCCGTAGCGTTCCGGCATCGCGATGCCCAGCCAGCCGGCCTCGGCGAAGGCCTTGTGGAAGTCGAGCGGGTAGTCGTCGCCGGCGTCCATCTCGAGCCAGTACGGATCGGGAAAGCGCTCGCAGAGCTTGAGCACCGACTCGCGGATCGCCTGCTGCTCGGGCGAGAGCGTGAAGTTCATCGACATGGGTCAGGAAGCAGGCTTCGGTTCGTCGGCCGGCCGGCGCCGGTAGAGCATCGTCGCCTGCATCTGCTGCGCGACGCTGCCGTCGTGCTTGACGCATTCGCGGCGGAAGGTGATGACGCCGCGGTCGGGCTTGGACGTCTCGCGCTTGCCGACCACGGTGGAGCGCATGTGGATCGTGTCGCCGTGCTTCACCGGCGCGAGCAGCTTCCACGCATCGATCTGCAGCAGCCCGATCAGCGTGCCCTCGTTGACGCCCGAGGCGTACGACAGACCACCCATGATCGCCAGCACCAGCGGCCCGTGCGCGATCGGCTCGCCGAACGGCGTCTGCTTGCAGTACTCGTGGTTGGCATGGACGCCGTTGAAGTCGCCCGACAGGCAGGCGAAGTTGACGATGTCGGTCTGCGTGACGGTGCGGGCGTTCGTCTCGAACATGTGCCCGAGCTCGAAGTCTTCGAAGTAATGGCCTCTGGCTTTCACGGCGTTTCGTCAGGGGCGGAGCAGGGCCTGCAGCTCCGCCACGGCTTCGGGGTTGACCAGCGACGACAGGTCGCCCGGGCTGTCGCCCTTGTACACGGCCCGCACGACGCGGCGCATGATCTTCATGTTGCGGGTCTTGGGCAGGTCGCGCACCAGCAGCACCTGGCGCGGCCGGTACGACGTGCCCATGCCGTGCACCACCGCGGCCGCGAGTTCCTGCTCCAGTGCCGCATCGACGGCCACGCCCGGCATCGCCACGCAGACGCAGACGAGCGCCGAGCCCTTGACCTCGTCGGGCACGCCGATCACGGCCGCCTCCGAGACCTTGCCGGTGCCGGTCAGCAGCGTCTCGATCTCCGAAGGCCCGGTGCGCTTGCCGGAGACCTTGATCGTGTCGTCGCTGCGGCCCAGGATGTAGATCAGCCCGTCTTCGTCGCGCATGGCGAAGTCGCCGTGCACCCACAGGCCCGGCAGCGTGCGCCAGTAGCTGTCGAGGTAGCGCTCGTCGTCGCGCCACAGGCTCTTGGTGAAGCCGATGTTCGGGTTGCACAGCACCAGCTCGCCCACCTGGCCCGGGGCCACCGGCGTCCCGCCCTCGTCGACGATGTCGACACCGACGCCCAGCCCGCCCATGCCGAAGGAGCCCGGCCGCAGCGGGTGGTGCACGGTGCCGGTGAAGTTGCAGCCGCCCACCTCGGTGCCGCCGACGATGTTGAGGAACGGCAGCTTCTTCTTGCCCACGTGCTCGAAGAACCAGCGCCACGGCGCTTCGGTCCAGGCCTCGCCGCCCGACACGGTGATGCGCAGCGCCGAGAGGTCGTAGCCTTCGACCTCGGCGTCCCCGTAGCGCATCAGGCCGCGGATCAGGGTCGGCGCGACACCGAGGTAGGTGACGCGATGGTCCTGCAGCAGTCTCCAGAAGCGTCCGGTGTCGGGGTAGTCGGGCGTGCCCTCGGCAACCAGCAGGCTGCCGCCGAAATAGCTGGGGATGCAGGCGCACATCGCGCCCACCATCCAGCCCATGTCGCTCATGAAGAAGAAGCGGTCGCTCGAGCGGAAGTCGGCGCAGATGTGCATGTCGCGCGTGACCATCGAGCCGAGGAAGCTCACGTGCGTCCACACGCAGCCCTTGGGCTTGCCGGTGGTGCCCGAGGTGTAGAGCAGCACCGCGGCGTCGTCGGCGGCCATCTCGGCGGTGGGCCTCTCGGCCGGCTGCTGCGCCACCGTGGCGGCCCAGTCGTGGTCGCGGCCTGCGGTCATCGGACAGTCGATCGCCGCGCCCAGGTGGCGCAGCACCAGCACATGCTGCACGCTGGGCGTCGAGGTCAGCGCCTCGTCGAGCACCGCCTTCATGGCCCCCGGTGTGCCGCGGCGCCAGGTGCCGTCGACCGTGAGCACGACCTTCGCCTCGCCGTCGTTCAGCCGCGCCACCAGCGGTTGCGGGCCGAAGCCCGAGAACAGCGGCATCACCACCGCGCCGATCTTCAGCACCGCGAAGAACGCGACGAAGGTCTCCGGCAGGTTGGGCATGTACAGCCCGACCCGATCGCCGCGCTGCACGCCCAGCTTCTCGAGCGCGCCTGCGAGCCGGCAGACCTCGGCGTCGAAGGCTTGGTAGCTCAGGTTGCGCCGGGCCGAGGGATCCTCGCCCTCCCACACCAGGAAGGTCTGCTTCCAGACCGGCGTGCCGCGATGACGGTCGATGCAGTTGAGCACGACGTTGGTCGTGCTGCCGACGCACCAGCGCGCCCATTCGATGCCGCCCGAGGTGTCGAGCATCTGCTCGAAAGGCCGGTAGAAACGGAAGTCGCAGAACTGGAACACCTGCTGCATGAGCCAGGCCGGATCGGCATCGGCGCGGCGCGACAACGCGGCCAGATCCGGCACGCCGCAATGGCGCATGAAAGCCGACAGGTTGGAGCCTGCGACGGTTTCAGCCGGTGGCACCCAATCGAACGGTCGTTTGGTAGAATCCATGCGTCGAAGATTAGCCCAAGGGTGCGGTGCTGTCCAGCGGGCGTGCCCGCAGCCGGCCCCGCGCAGCGCGCTGCCGGCCTGGCCCATGGGGTGACCTTCGTTTGACATTCGATCAGGAGCCGCCCCGTGCACGTCGACGACGCCATCCGCAGCCGCAAGTCGGTCCGCCGCTTTCTGTCCACGCCGGTGCCGGCGCCGGTGGTGCGGCACATCCTCGAAGTCGCCGCGCGCGCGCCGAGCGGCAACAACGTGCAGCCGTGGCGCGTCTATGCGCTGGCCGGCGCGCCGCGCGACGCCTTCTGCGACGAGGTCGTCGAGGCCGCGACGAACGACCCCGACCGCCACCAGCCCGAGTACGCGTACTACCCCACCGCCTGGTTCGAGCCTTATCTCGAGCGCCGGCGCCGCTGCGGCTTCGGCCTGTACGCCACGCTCGGCATCGCGCGCGACGACAAAGCCGCGCGCGAACGCCAGATGCTGCGCAACTACACGTTCTTCGACGCGCCGGTCGGACTGCTGGTCACGCTGGACCGGCGGCTGAACACCGGCAGCTTCATGGACGTGGGCATGTTCCTGCAGAACATCCTCGTCGCGGCGCGCGCGCAGGGCCTGCACACCTGCGCGCAGGCCGCCTTCGCCTGGTTCCACCAGATCGCGCGCAAGCACCTGCCGATGAGCGACGCGGAGATCCTGCTGTGCGGCGTTGCGCTGGGCCACGAGGACACTGCCGCGCCCGAGAACGCTTTCATCACGGAACGTGCGGCATCGGATGAATTCACGTCGTTCCACGGGTTCGCGCCATGACGCGCGCGGCGATTCGGCGCGTGTGAACGCGGGGCGGCGCTCGCTGTATCGGCGCGGCCGACCTGCTCGGCCGCGCAGGGCTACGTCTTCGCTACGCCGGAGAATCTGGCCGCCGTGTCGGGCGTCATGAAGGAATTCTTCGACCGCAGCTACTACGGCGCACTCGGGTACCTCAACGGCCGGCCCTACGCCAGCCTGGTCTGCCCCGGCAGCGACGGCTCCAATTCAGCGCGCCAGATCGAGCGCATCGCCACCGGCTGGCGGCTGTGCGCCATCGCCGAGCCGCTGATTGTCTGCACGCATGCACAGACACCGGAGGCGATCTTGTGCGGCAAGCACATCGGCGCCTGCGACCTCGCGCGCTGTGCTGAGCTTGGCGCGGCTTTCGCGAGCGGGCTCGCGATGGGCGTCTTCTGAGCGGCGAACAGCGGCGTGACCGCGCGAGAACTCAGCGTGCCTGTGCCAGGCTTTGCCGGATGCGCTGCTGGAAGTACGCCAGCGCCGGCTCGTTGCGGCCGTAGATCAGCTCCTTTCGCGCGCCTGCGTTGTAGCCGATCTGCATGCCTTCGCAGGTGGGGAAGTCCTCCTCGCAGACCGTGCGGATCGTCAGGTCCATGTTGCGCGACCAGTGGCGGCGCGCGCTGTCGGAGTCGATCGGCGTCGGGACGAAGAAGTCCAGGTACATGACGCATTCGTCGACCTTGCCGCGCACAGGGAAGACGCGCCAGGTCTCGATGTGGTCGACCTGGACCACGAACACCGTGTTGGGAAACAGCACGTACACCAGCGTGTTGTTGGCGATGAAGTCCCACTCGGTCTCCGGCAGGAGGCGCTGCTCGTCCATGCTGCGCCGGGGCAAAACCTCGCGCAGGTGGTCGCCGAAGGCGTCGAACAGGCACAGGTTGGAGATGAACAGCGGGCCCACCGTGTCCCGGTGCAGCACCCCGAGGTGGTAGGGCTCGAGGAAGGTGTCGATGGCGAGCTTCCAGTTCATCCTGTGCCGGATCTCGCGCGTTTCGTAGTGGTGCTGGTGGGCCAGGTCGTATGAACGCAATTCACCATCCAGCTCGCCGAGGAAGAAGGGGATGTCGATCGCCGTCGGAGGCCGTTCGGGGTTGGGGATGACCCAGATCATCCCGTTGGCCTCGACGGCGGGCAACGGCCGCAGGCCGAGCTTGCCCTTTTCGATGCCGGGGAAGCTGCCCTGGTCGGGCACGCCGCGCAGGCTGCCATCCGTGTTGTAGGCCCAGCCGTGGTAGGGGCACACCACGGCGCGTCCGCCGCCGCAGCCCTCTGCCACGCGGGCGCCGCGGTGCGCGCAGGCATTAAGGAAGGCGCGTACCACGCCATCGTGGCCGCGCATCACCAGGATGGGAATGCCCGTCAGGTCGTTGGTGAAGCGGTCGCCGGCGTTGGGGATCTGGCACGACATGCCCATCACCAGCGGGTAGTCGCGGAAAAGCAGCGCCTCCTCCGCGGCGAGCTGCTCCGGCGACGCGTAGTGCGCGTTCGACACGCGGTGGATGTCGGGCGCGAGGTCGGTGGTGCGCGCTTCCATGTGCGCCAGCACGCGCCGCATCAAGCGAGTCTGGGTGTCCTTCTGCATCGATGCCTCCGGGCGTTTCGCAGGGTTCAGTTCATCACCGTGCCGCCGTCGACGGCGATGGTCTGGCCGGTGACGAAGCGCGAGTCGTCCGAGAGCAGCCAGCGGACGGCGCCGGCCACGTCGCTGGTGTCGAGGTTGCGCGCGATGGCCTGGCCGGCGGCGATGGTCTTGAGTGCGTGCTCGTGCCTCTCTCCGAAGAACTGCTTGGTCCCTTCGGTGCGCACGGCCGAAGGCGCCACCGCGTTGACGCGGATGTTGGCGCGGCCGAGTTCGCGCGCGAGGCCGCGCGTGAGGCCGATGACCGCGGCCTTCGAGGTGGTGTAGTGCAGCGCGAAGGGCATGCCGTATAGCGCGGCCAGCGAAGTGATGTTGACGATGCTGCCGCCGCCGCCCTCGCGCATCGACGGGTAGACGGCGCGGCAGCAGTTCCAGATGCCCTTCACGTTGACCGTCATGGCGGCGTCCCATTCGGCCTCATCGAGCTCGTCGAAGCGGCCGCCGTGCAGCGTGGCGTAGAGCGCTGCGTTGTTGACCAGGCCGTCGATGCGGCCAAAGCGGGCGACCGCGGCCTTGACCATGGCTTCCACCGACGCGCGGTCGGTGACGTCGAGGCCGGTGGCGAGGACGCGGTCGGCGGCAGCGCCGGCGCGCGCGACGGTCTCCTCGCAGGAGGTGCGGTCGCCGGCGACCGCGCAGCCTCCCGCGGCGAGCACGTCGAGCACGTACTGTTGACCGATTCCGCGGGCTGCGCCCGTGACGATGACGACCTTGTTCTGAAGCATGCTGACCTCTCGTGCGTGGGGAGTGGGTGGAGTGGCGAGCGCCGGGTGCCTCTCATCCGGCGGAAGACGGAACAGTGGAAGGGTCGGGCCTCGCCGCTGGCCGGCGTCAGTCCAGGCGCACCAGGGCGGCGAAGTCCGCCAGCGAAACCGTCATGACGTCGGCACCCAGGGGGCCGAGGGTGTCAATCATGTCCTTGCCTGCGACGACCTCGCGCACGCCGGCGTCGATCTTCTGCACGATGGCGGCCGGCGTGCCGGTGCGCGCGACGATGCCGAATAGCAGCGTGGTCACCGGCGTCACCGGAACCAGGTCGCGCTCGATGTTGAAGCGCAGGTTCCTGTAGAGCGTTCCGTTGACCGCGTGCGTGCCGGCGTAGGTCATCAGCGGCGTGCAGCCGTCGGCCAGCTGTGCGAGCACCTGTTCCATGCCGATGTTGCCGCCCACGCCCGCCTTGTTCTCGACGACCACCGGCTGCTTCCACTTCTCGCCGAGTTTCCGGCTCAACGCGCGTGCCAGCACGTCCGATGCGCCGCCCGGCGCCTGCGGAACGACCAATTGCACAGGCCGGTCCGGAAAGCCCTGCGCCGCACCCCAGGGAACGGCGGCGCAGAGCAGGGCGGCGAGGGAAGTGCAAAGCAGGCGGCGAATCATGGTGCGGTCTCCACGGTGGGGGCTAGCCCCCGGGGGCTGGCCTGTTGCCAGAGCGGCTTGCAGGCTCAGGGCGGGGTGCCGTGCCGAGCGGGCGTGCGGGTGTAGACGCGAAACACGGCCACGCTGCGCGCGACCAGCGGGCCTTCGAGCGCGTCCAGGCAGACGCGTGTGCTGACGTAGGCGAGCAGTTTGCCGACATGGTCCACCGTCCCCGTGGCATAGAGCGTGCCGCCGCCGACCGCCATCGCGAACTCGCTGGTCAGCGAGACCGTGACCGACGACAGGATCGCCTCGCCGGTGCCCGGCAAGGTGCAGTCCAGCAGGCAGCGCCCGCCGGCGGCATCGAGCAGCGTCATCAGCACGCCGCCGTGCACCACCCCGTTCAGGTTGAGATGCTCGCGCCGCACCGGCAGCCTGAAAAATGGGCGGCCTGCGTCGCTCAGAATCTCGTAGCCGACCAGGTCCTGAAAGGGACCATGATCGAGCGCTGCTGCGTTCATCGGCAAGGCGAGGGCGCACGGCGCCGTCGGGCGGCCCTCACTTGTCCGACAGGAAGTCCGACGCCCTTTCGAACTTGCCGGTGGCGACGTTGGCCTGCAGCAGGATCGGCCGCGTGCCGCTCTGCCGGATGTTCGGGCCGAAGGTCAGCGGCGCCATGATGCCGTCGCTCTGGAAGTTCTTCGTCTGCTCCAGCTTCTGGATCAGGCAGGCCCGCGTCAGGTTGCGTCCGCAGGCCTGCAGCGCCGACTCCAGCAGCATGGCCGCCACGTAGCCGGTCAGCGAGTAGCGGTTCATCGCCTTCACGTCGTCCGCGCTCAGGTACTTGTAGGCCAGCGCGTTCAGGCGGCCGATGCCCTGCGTCTCGGTGTCGGTGATCGGCGGCACGTAGTCGGCCACTAGCAGGCCCTCGGCCGCACTGCCGGCGAGTTGCAGGACGGGCCCGATGTGCGACGGGTGCGCCGCCAGCCGCACCACGTTCATGCCGTTCTTCTGGATCTCCTTCAGCATGGTCGCGGTCTCGGTGATGATGCCGCCCACCAGCACGAAGCTTGCACCGGCTTTCTGGACCGCCAGGATCTCGGCCGAGAAGTCCTTCGCCCCGCGCTTGTACGGGATGTCGGCGACGCTCGCCAGGCCCGCGGCCTTGAGCGCCGCGTCGTAGCCGCACTTGACGTCGGCGCCGAAGTCGTCGTCCTGGTAGACGATGGCGAACTTGGCGGCCTGCAGCTTGCGCGTGGCGATCAGGTGCTTCATCACCACCGTGATCTCCTGGCAGTAGGTCGCACCGATGTTGAACACCGTCTTGCGCGGCGGATTGAAGTGCGCGCCGGCGATGGCCGCGAAATTGATGGCCGGGATCTGCGCTTCCTCGATCGTCGGCATCATCGCGACCAGGTGCGACGAGCCGGAGGTGCCGATGACGGCGAACACCTTGTCGACGTCGATCAGCTTCTTGATGGCCTGGACGGAGCGTTGCGGCACGTAGCCGTCCTCTTCGACGCGCAGTTCAATCTTGCGCCCGTGGATGCCGCCGCGTGCATTCACGTCCTTCTCCCAGACGCGCAGCGCGATCACCGCGGCCTTGCCGATCAGGCTCGGCGGGCCGGTCTGCGGCATCACGCCGCCGAGCACGATGCGGTCGTCGAACACGCCCGGGTCGGCGGACAGGACAGGCGTGGACGCGAGCAGCCCGAACAAGCCGGCGGCGAGCGTTGCGATGAGGCGGCGAAGGATGTGATGCATGGGGTCTCCTCGGGTGCGCTGTGGGGTCAGAAGCGGAAGGGCCAGTGGGTCCAGTAATGCTTGAGGTCGCGCCATCGGCCGACCAGTCCGTCGGGTTCGAAGCGCAGGAACAGCACGATCGCCAGCCCGTAGACGACGCCCTTCATCTCGTGCGCGGCGGTCGAGAACAGTCCGGATCCCAGGGTGCTGGCGATGAGCCCCAGACCTTCATTCAGCACGAAGATGAACGCGGTACCCATCAGTGCGCCGGCCACCGAGCCGAGGCCGCCGACGATCAGCATCGACAGCGCCTCGATCGAGATCAGCAGGCTGAAGCCGTCGACGTTGAGGTAGCGCGTGTAGTAGGCCAGCAGCCCGCCGGCGACGCCGGTGTAGAACGCGCTGACCATGAAGGCCAGCAGCTTCCAGCGCACCAGGTCGACACCCATCGCGCGGGCGGCGATGTCGTGGTCGCGGATCGCCATCAGCGCGCGGCCGACGCGGCTGCGCAGCAGGTTCAGCGTGACGAACACCGCCAGCACCAGCACCGCCAGCACGACGTAGTAGAAGCCGCCTTCGGTGGCCAGCGCCGTGCCGAACAAGGCCGGCTGTGGCACGGACAGACCCTCGGACCCGCCGGTGAGGCTGCCGCCGTTGAGGATCAGGTGGTTGATGATCACCGCGAAGGCCATGGTGGTGATCGCGAGGTACAGGCCCTTCAGTCGCAGCGAGGGGATGCCCACCACCAAGCCGGCCAGCGCCGCGCAGGTGCCGCCGGCGAGCAGGCACATCGGCATCGGCCAGCCCAGGCGGTTGGCGACGATGCCGGTGGCGTAGGCACCCACGGCGAGGAAGCCGGAGTGGCCGAGCGAGATCAGGCCTGCATTGCCGGTCAGCAGATTCAGGCCCAGCACGCCCACGGCGGTGATCATCATCACCAACACCAGCGTGGTGAAGTACTTGCCGATCAGCAAGGGCGCGACGGCAAGCCCGGCCACGAGGACCACGGACCACACGACGACCGGCACCGAGTCGGTCAGCGCCAGGAGCTGGCGATAGTCTTCCTTGAAGTTGCCGCTGCGCATGTTCAGACTCGCTCGATGTCGGGGCGGCCGAACAGGCCGTAGGGGCGCACCATCAGCACCACGAGGATCAGCACGAAGCCGGCGATCTCCTTCATGCCGCGCCCGATGTAGCCCTCGGACATGTTTTCCACCACGCCGATCAGCACGCCGCCGAGCGCCGCGCCGAACACCGAGTCGAGGCCACCGAGGATCACTGCCGGGAAGCTGCGCAGCCCGGTGAGCCACATGCCGGGCTCGAGGTCGTAGATCACGCCGACCAGCACGCCGGCGATGGCGGCGAGCATCGCCGACAGCGCCCACGAGAGGGCGAAGATGCGCTTCACGTCGATGCCCATCAGCAGCGCCACCGTCTGCAGGTTGGCGGTGGCGCGCATCGCGATGCCCACGCGCGAGTAGCGGAAGAAGGCCCACAGCCCGGCCACCACCGTGATCATGATGCCCAGCGCGTACAGCTGCGCCGGGTAGACGCCGGCCGGGCCGATCCGGATCGGCTCGCGCGACAGGCCCGTGGCCAACGGCAACGGATCGGCGCCCCAGATCAGCACGACCACCGAGCGGATGATGACCGCCAGGCCGATCGTCACCATCACGGTGGCGAACACCGGCCGGCCGAGCATCGGCCTGATCAGCAGCACCTCGACGACCAGCCCGATGAGCACCGAGGCGGCGATGGCGGCGAACAGCAGCGGCCAGAACGAGAGGCCGAGGGTGCCGACGAGTGTGAAGGAGATGTAGGCGACCAGCATCATCAGCTCGCCCTGCGCGAAGTTGACCACGCCGGTGGCGCGGTAGATCATCGCGAAGCCCATGCCGATGAAGCCGTACACCAGGCCCGCGGCGATGCCTGAGACGAGCAACTGGAGGAAGTAGTCCATCAGGCCGTCCCTCCGCCGTAGATCAGCTCGATCTCCTTGGCGAACTTCTTGCCGATCGCGCTGCGCCGCACCTTCTGCGTGGCGGTGAGTTCGCCGTCGTCGTGGTCAAGTTCCTTCTCCAGGATGACGAACTTGCGGATGTTCTCGACCCGCGCGAAAAGCTTGTTGACGCGCCGCACCTCGGCATCCACCAGCTCGCGCACATCGGCAAGCTGCGACAGGCTTCGGTACGTGGTGTAGGCCAGGCGCTTGTCCTGCGCCCACTTGCCCACCGTCTCGTAGTCCACCTGGATCAGCGCCGACAGGAAGTGACGGCCGTCGCCCAGCACGATGGCTTCGCGGATGTAGATGCTGTCCTTGAGCGCGTTCTCGATCTCCGAGGGCGAGATGTTCTTGCCGCCGCTGGTGATGATGATCGCCTTCTTGCGGTCGACGATGAGCAGTTCGCCGTTGGGCGCCAGCGCGACCACGTCGCCGGTGTGCAGCCAGCCGTCCTGCACGGTCAGCGCCGTGGCGTTGCCGTCGTGGATGTAGCCCTTGAAGACGGCGGGGTGCTTGACGATGAGTTCGCCATCCTCGGCGATCTTCCAGTTCAGGCCCTCGATCGGCGTGCCGGTGGCGCCCAGGCGCTCGGCGCCAGCGTGCTGGTGGAAGATCACGCCGCCGGACTCGGTCATGCCGTACACCTGGTACACGGGCAGGCCGAGGATGCGGAAGAACTTGAGCACCTCCGGCGACACGCTGGCGCCGCCGCAGAAGCCGCAGCGCATGCGGTCCAGGCCGGTGAACTTCTGCAGGTTGCGGAACATCAGCAGCCACAGCACGAAGAACTGCAGCCGGTCGGCCCAGCTGCGCTCGCCGCCGCGCTGCTCGACGCGCTCGAACAGGGCCTTGCCCGAGGCGAAGCAGCGCTCGAAAGCCCAGCGCTGGAAGCGGGTGGCGTCCTGCATGCGCATCACGATGCCCTGCTGCAGCTTCTCCCAGATGCGGGGCACGCCCAGAAACACGGTCGGCGCAATCTCGCGCAGGTTGATCTGCACCGTGTCGATCGACTCGGCGTAGTTGACGACGCCGCCGGTCATCATGTGCATCACGGTGGAGAAGGCGCGCTCGGCCACGTGGCACAGCGGCAGGTAGCAGACCACCTGCATGTTCGTGCCGTCGAGCCCGAAGTGGCGGCGCAGCTTGTCGGTGGTGACGAGCAGGTTGCGGTGCGACAGCATCGCGCCCTTGGGCGGCCCGGTGGTGCCAGAGGTGTACACCAGCATGCAGGTGTCGTCGGGTTGCGTCGCCGCGATGCCGTCGTCGAAGGCGCGCACCTGCTCGGGCGAGGCGGCGGCGTGGCGGTCGCCGAACTCGAGCACCTCGTCGAACGAGAGCAGCTTGTCGCGCGGGTAGTTGCGCATGCCCTTCATGTCGACCGCGATGATCTTGGCGACCTCGGGCAGCCCGACCTCGTGCTTGCCCATCGCGTCAAGCACCTTGTCGACCTGTTCCTGGTCACCGCACACGACGAAGCGGCTGTTCGAGTGGTGGACGATGTACTGCAGCTCCGGCCAGGGGTTGGTCGGGTAGATGCCCACCGTGACCCCGCCGATCGCCTGCGTGGCCAGGTCGGCATACATCCACTCGGGCGTGTCCTCGCTGGCGATGGCCAGCCGCTCGCCGCGCCGGAAGCCCAGGTGCAGCAGGCCGAGCGCGAAGCGCCGCGCCGTGTCGTGGTACTGCCGCCAGGTCACGCGGCTCCAGACGCCGAGATCCTTCTCGCGCAGCGCCAGCGCATCGGGCGTGGTCTGCGCCCAGTGCTGCAGAAGCCGGGGTAGGGTGTGTTCGCCGGCGTTCAGCGCGGCGTCGAGCGAGACCTCTCCGATGGTGTTCATGCGGCTTTCGCCCCGCCCAAATAGGCATCGATCACGGCCGGGTCGGCCGATACCTCGCCCGGCGTGCCCTCAGCGATCTTGCGGCCGAAGTTGAGCACGCAGATGCGGTCGGAGATGTCCATCACGATGCCCATGTCGTGCTCGACCATCAGCACGGCGATGCCGAGCTCGTCGCGGATGTCGAGCACGAAGCGCGCGATGTCCTCGGTCTCCTCGGTGTTCATGCCCGAGACCATCTCGTCGAGCAGCAGCAGCTTGGGCTCGGTGGCCAGCGCCCGGCCGAGCTCGACGCGCTTCTGCATCCCGTAGGACAGCGCGCCCACCGGCATGTCGCGGATGTCCTCGATCTCGAGGAAGTCGATGATCTCCTCGACCTTGCGCCGGTGTTCCAGTTCCTCGCGCCGCGCGCGGCCGAAGAACCAGGCGGCATCGAACACGTTGCTGCGCATGTGGCAGTGGCGCCCGACAAGCAGGTTCTGCACCACCGTGGCGTGCTTGAACACGGCCAGGTTCTGGAACGTGCGGCCGATGCCCAGTGCCGCCATGCGGTGGGCGGGCGTGCCGGTGATCGGGCGGCCGTCGAAGTGCACCGTGCCGCCGCTCGGCGGCACGACCCCGCTGATCATGTTGAAGGTGGTGGTCTTGCCCGCGCCGTTGGGCCCGATCAACGAGTAGATCTCGCCGCGCCGCACATGGAAGCCGACGCCGGCGACGGCCTCGACGCCGCCGAAGCGCTTGGACAAATTCTCGACCTTCAGCAGGGCGTCGTCGTGGTGCATCGCGCCGCTCACGACAGCCAGCGCTTGCGGCGCTTGTAGTGCTTGACGTCACGCATGTTCTTGCGCGAGCCGCCTTCGCCGAAGCCGAGGTAGAACTCGCGCACGTCCTCGTTGCGCAGCAGCTTTTCCGCGGGGCCGTCCATCACGATGCGGCCGTTCTCCATGATGTAGCCGTCGTCGGCGATGGTCAGTGCCATCTGCGCGTTCTGTTCGACGAGCAGGATGCTGACCCCATCCTGGCGGCACAGGCGAGTGACGATGCCGAAGATCTCCTCGCAGATCTGCGGCGCCAGGCCCAGCGTGGGCTCGTCGAGCATCAGCAGCTTCGGGCTCGACATCAGCGCGCGGCCGATGGCCACCATCTGCTGCTCGCCGCCCGAGAGATAGCCCGATACCGTCGTGCGCTTGGCCGTCAGGCGCGGGAACATCTCGTAGACCCGCTCGAGACCGCGCCGCGAATCGGCCCGGCTGCGCGTATAGCCGCCCATCAACAGGTTTTCCTCGACGGTGAGCTGGTCGAACAGGCGCCGACCTTCGGGCACCATGACGATGCCGGCGCGGACGATGCGGTCGGGGGGGACGCCCCGCAGCGTGCGGCCTTCGAAGCTGATGTCGCCGCCCTTGATCTCGCCGTCTTCGGGGTAGAGCACGCCGCTGATCGCCTTCAGGGTGGTCGACTTCCCGGCCCCGTTGGCGCCGAGCAGGGCGACGATGCGCGCCCCAGTCAACGCCAGCGAGGCTTCGCGCACGGCTTCGATCGTGTTGTCGTAGACGATCTGGACGTTGGTCAGCTTGAGCATTTCCTCGACGCGGACGACGGTGCCGGGGCAGGGCCGGCGAATGGCGTCAATCTAACGGCTGTTAGATCAAAAACAATCGAGTGCTTACCCTAGCGTTCGCCGGCGGGAGCAATAGGCAGGCCGCCGGCGGACCCCGAGGGTGCCGAACCTCGCTGGGGGAACTCTTCAGCCAGTGAACTTCTGGCGGAAGTCGGGCTTGCGCTTCTCGAGGAAGGCGCGCACGCCTTCCTTCGACTCGGCAGTTTCGTAGTAGAGGCTGAGCGCCTGCATGCCCAGGCTGCCGATGCCGCGGATGTGCTCGGTCGAGGCGTTGAAGGAGCGCTTGGCGATCGCGATCGCGGTCGGGCTCCTCTCGACCAGTTCGCGGCCCCACTTGGCGACCTCGGCGTCCAGCTGGTCATGAGGCACGACCACGTTGCAAAGCCCCATCGCCAGCGCATCCTGGGCGCTGTAGCGGCGGCACATGTACCAGATCTCGCGTGCCTTCTTCTCGCCGACGACGGCGGCGAGATAGGCCGTGCCCCAGCCCGGATCGACCGAGCCGACCTTGGGACCCACCTGGCCGAACACCGCCTTGTCGGAGGCGATCGTCATGTCGCACAACGTGGCCAGCACGTTGCCGCCGCCGATGGCGTAGCCCTGCACGCGCGCGATCACCGGCTTGGGCACGTCGCGGATCACGCTGTGCAGTTCCTCGATCGGCAGGCCTGCCGTGCCGCGGCCGTCGTACTGGCCGGAGTGCGCGGACTGGTCGCCGCCGGTGCAGAACGCGCGGTCGCCGGTGCCGGTAAGCACGATGGCGGCGATGTTCTTGTCCCAGCCGGCCTTCAGCATGGCCTGCAGCATCTCCTCCACGGTCTGGCCGCGGAAGGCGTTCATCACACTCGGGCGATTGATCGCGATGGTCGCGATCTGGTCGCGCTCCTCGTAGACGATGTCGGTGTAGTTCATCAGGTCCCTCCTCAGCCAATCATGCTGTAGCCGCCGGAGACCGACAGCACCTGGCCGGTCACGTGGCCGGCCTTGCCCGAGCAAAGGAAGACCACCGCGTTGGCAATGTCCTGTGGCCGGCCGACCTTCCGCAGAGGCAGCGCCTTGGCCACCTTCTCGAGCTGCTCGGGCGTGAACATGCTGTCGGCGTTGGTCCACATGCTGCTGCCGCCGACCTCGTCGCTCGACGAGGGGATGGTGACGCCGGGGCAGACTACGTTGCAGCGGATGCCGTAGCGGCCGTTCTCCTTGGCGATGGTCTTCATGAAGCTGTTGATCGCCGCCTTCACGCCGCCGTAGACGGCCTCGCGCGGCTCGCCCTGGCGGCTCGCGTCGGAGCTGATCGAGACGATGGCGCCGGCGTTCTGCTTGATCATCACGTCCAGGGCAGTCTTGGTGCAGTTGAGCACGCCGACGTAGTTGATGTCGATCACCTTGCGCCAGAAGTCGGGCGTGGTCTGGGTGAAGAACATCAGGTTGTCCCAGCCGACGTTGTTGACGAGCACGTCGACCCGACCGTGCTTGTCGGTGGCGGCCTTGAACATCGCCTGCACCTGTTCGAGGTTGGTCACGTCGGTCTTGACCACCTGGACCGACGCGGCGCCGAGCTTCTTGGCGAACTCGGCCGTCTTCTCCGCCTGCGCCGTGTCGATATCTCCCACCGTGAGATGGGCGCCCTCGCCGGCGAAGGCCAGCACGATCGCACGGCCGATGTTCGAGCCGCCGCCGGTGACGATCACCGACTTGTTCTTCAGTTCCAGATCCATGGGGAGGTCCTTTCGTCTGAGGTCGCAGGCCTCGTCGAGGCCACGACTGCAGTATAGCTGTCGAACGGTAGTTAGAAAACATCGTGCGCATCGCGCCATCAACCGGCAGCCATGCTGCTCGCCGACTCCCGGTGCAGTAGTTCGGCCTTGAGATAGGCCGAGCGAACCTGCGGGTCGGGGCTGCAGAATGCCTGCTCGCGGCAGTAAAGCCAATGCGCAGGTGGAACGTCTGCTTGAATTCGTACGGCCGCGAGCAGGCGCAGCGCCGCGAGGCGGTGATGACCCATCGTCACGCTGCGCGCGAGCAGTAGCAGGGCCGACACGCGCGCCGCCTCCAGCGTTCCGCTGCCGGCTTGCGTGCGGCCCGCCGCGGCCACCGCGCGCTTCCAGGCGCGTATGTCGGGTCGTGCCACGTCAGCGAACGGGCGGTGCCTGGGTCGAGCTTTCGGCGACGTTGCCCTCGAACCCGCCGAGCACGGGACGCCCGGTCAGGTAGACCGTCCCAGACAGGCTGGCCACATGCTCGCCGCCGGCCTCGCGGCGCACGTCGACGCGGTAGACCGCGAGCTTGCGCGAGCGCGACACCTCGCTGGCCTGCGCCAGCAGCCATTCGCCTTCCACCGCCCCGGCGGAGATGCTGATGTTGCCGTCGACCAGCGCAGCGACGCTGCCGTGCGAGTTGCATGCCAGGCCGAGCGCCATGTCGGCCAGCGAGAAGATCGCGCCGCCGTGGCAGCGGCCATTGAAGTTCAGGTGCTGCGGGCCGACGTGCATGCGCACTGCGGCGCTGCCGGCAGCGGCGTCGACCAGCTCCAGGCCCATGTGCCGGCCGTAGCCGTCGCCGGCCATCGCGCGACGGGTGATCTGGCGCGCTGCGCGGTCGGCCGCCGTCGCGGCGCAGCGGGAGCCACGCGCCTCGCGCCGTTCGAGCCAGTCGCAGAGTTCGTCGATCCCGGTGCCTTGGGTGGCGACCGTGCGCAGCACCGGCGGCCGCGGCGCGTCGCCGCGGCGCAGCTTCAGCATGGCCAGCAGTTCGCGCTCGGTGCGCTGCGCGTCGGGGAGGTCGGCCTTGCTGACGACGAAGGCATCGGCGATCTCGAGGATGCCGGCCTTGATGGCCTGGATGTCGTCGCCCAGCCCGGGCGGGCAGACGACCAGCCGCGTGTCGGCGATGCGCGTGATCTCGACCTCGGACTGGCCGGCGCCGACGGTCTCGACGATGACGGTGTGGAAGCCCGCCGCGTCGAGCAGGTCGACGACGTCGGCAGCCGAGCGCGCCAGCCCGCCGAGGTGGCCGCGCGAGGCCATCGAGCGGATGAACACGCCGGGGTCGGACTGCTGCAGGCCCATGCGGACGCGGTCGCCGAGCACGGCGCCGCCGGTGATGGGGCTCGACGGATCGATCGCCACCACGGCAACGGTGCCGCCGCGGGCGCGCAGGGCGCCGATCAGCGCCGCCACCAGGGTGGACTTGCCGCCGCCGGGCGGCCCGGTGACGCCGATCAC
>DAORHX010000017.1:0-20954 GCA_035438245.1 Rubrivivax sp. | reverse complement strand
GGCGCGCGGCGTCGGTCTGCGTCTGCATGTCGGCGAGCATGTGCCGGATGACCTGGAACTCGAAGATCGGCTTGCCGAACTGCACGCGCTGCTTGGCATAGGCCAGCGCGTCGTCGACCGCGCCCTGGGCGTTGCCGACGTAGCTGGCCGCCACCGCCACGCGCTCGAGCACGAGGTGCTCGCCGGCGATGATCTTGAAGCCTTCGCCCTCGGCGCCGAGCCGGTTGGCCACGGGCACGCGCACGTTGTCGAGGAAGATCTCGGTGGTTACAACCGAGCGGCGGGCCAGCGTCTGCAGCGGCCGGATCGTCATGCCCGGCAGGTCGTTGGGGACGATCAGCACCGTCAGGCCGTCGCGCTTGTCCGTCGTCTGCGCGGTGCGCACCAGCATCAGGATCACGGCGCCGCGGTTGCCCGCGCCGCTGCACCACAGCTTCTGGCCGTTGAGGACGTAGTGGTCGCCCTTCAGTTCGGCGCGCGTCTGCACGTTGGCCACGTCGGACCCTGCGTTGGGCTCCGACATCGAGATCGGGAAGCGGATCTCGCCGCGCATGAAGGGCTCGAGGAAGCGCTTCTTCTGGTCGGCTGTGCCGTGCAGCGAGAGGTTCATCGCGGTGAAGATGCCACCCGCGACGGCCACCGAGAAGTCCACGCCGTAGGCCGACAGCGCCTCGCACATCAGCGCGTAGGCGAACACGTCGCCGCCGTCGCCGCCGTCGGCCTCCGGCACGAGCAGCCGGTGGTAGCCGAGCTGGGCCGCCTTTTCGTAGGCGTCGTACGGGAAGGCGCGCTCCATGTCGCACTTGCGGATGTACTGGCGACCGACATCGCGGTCGACCCAGCGACGCACCGAGTCCTTCCAGGCCTGTTGTTCGTCCGTCAGGAAATTCATCGTGTGGCGGTGCCTAACTGCGGTTGTCAGTGGACGGACCCGCCCGCCAGCAGCCCGGCGAGCGGCGAGAGGTCGGGCAGGTCCTCGAGACGGCCGACCAGATCGAGCAGTTCGTCGCAGGCCTGCGCGCCGATGCAGGGAGCAGCCATCGAGCGGAACTTGAGCTCCAGGCGCCCGCGCTGCGCGGCGAGGTCGGCGGCCGGCACGCCGCTGTCGTGGCGGCGGCGCAGCCGGGCACCGTCGATGGTCTCGATGACCACTTCTGCCTGGGTCAGCGAGTCGCAGTGCGAGTGCAGTTCGACGTGCACGCGCTCCCGCAGGACCCTCAGCGCAGCGCCGGCAGTGGCTGCATCGGTGAAGCTCGACGCCGCGGCGGTGTCCGCGCCGGCCAGCGCCAGCGCGACGGCGTGGCGGAGGCTGAACTTTGCCTCCAGGCCGTTGCGCGGCTCCTGGATATTGCACACCCCTTCGCTCGCGGCCGAGGCATGGACCACGATGCGCCGCAACCCGCTCGCCTGGAGGTCGTGGTGCTCGCGCAGGTGCCGAGCCGCCTCGATCGCGGCATGGGTGCCATAGCAGCTGGCGTGGTACTTGAACAGGTTCTCGCGCAGGTGCAGGCCGCGCTCCGGCTCGCGCAGCCCCGCGGCCTGGTTGAAGTCGGGGCCGTGCGTCGCGGCAAAGCCCTGCGCCGCCTCGATCGCGTCGGGGCGGCTGGTGAAGCCCCGCGCAGCGAGCTGCGCGGCCATCATGCCGTCCGCGCTGGCCCGGCCTGCATGCAGCGGCTTGCACATCGTGCCGAACATCGACTTCAGGCCGGCCGCTTCGGTGGCGGCGATGCCCAGCGCGACTGCGGTGTCGTCGGCATCAAGGCGCAGCAGCCGCGCACAGGCGGCCGCCGCGCCGAAGGTGCCGATGGTCCCCGTCGCGTGGAAGCCCGAGGCGTAGTGCCCCGGCGAGACCGCAGTCCCGATGCGGCACATCGTTTCGTAGCCGGCGACGAAGGCGGTCATGAACGCGGCACCGCCTTCGCCGCGGGCTTCGGCCAGCGCGAGCAGGGCAGGCACGAGCACGACGCTCGGATGCCCGGTGAAGCTCATGTTCACGTCGTCGAAGTCGAGCGCGTGCGAGGCGGCGCCGTTGATCAGCGCGGCTTGGCGACAGCTCGTCGCGAAGCCCTGGCCGATGACGGTGGACTGCGGATGGCCGCCCTGTTCACGCGCCTCTTCGGACAGCATGCGGGTCAGCGGCTCGTGGGCGCCGGCGATCGCCACCGCGATCCAGTCGAGCAGGCACTGGCGCACCAGCTCACGCGCATCCGGAGGCAGCGCGAGAAAGTGCCAGGCGGCATTGCGTTCGGCCAGTGCGCTGGTCAGTTGCAGGGTGTTCGGCACGGACTTGCGTGCGGCGACGGCGGCGGTCTGTAGGTTCATCTCATTGGCCCTTCCATTGAGGCTTGCGCTTCTCGCGGAACGCGCGCGGCCCTTCGAGCGCGTCATCGCTGAGGTAGACCGCGTCGAACGCGCGGTGCGACGCCCGCAGCGCGGCGGTGCGTCCCATTTCGGTGGCCATGCGCACCATCTCCTTCGCGCCGCGCACGGTGAGCGGCGCGTTCGCGGTGATGCGCGCGGCGAGTTCGCGCGCGCCCTGCAGGGCCTGCCCTGCCGGCACGACGCGGTTCACGTAGCCGAGTTCGTAGGCGCGCTGCGCCGTGAGCGGGTCGGAGGTCATCGCCACTTCCATGAGGATGCGCTGCGGCAGCATGTGGATTACCGGCGACGCCCAGGGCATGCCGCGGCCGACGCGGCCTTCGGTGATCGCGAACCTGGCCGTCTCGTCGGCCACGCACAGGTCGCACATCTGTGCCAGCAGCCATCCGCCGGCGTAGGCATAGCCCTGCACGGCTGCGATCACGGGCTTGGTGACTTCGATGTTGTCACCGAGCACGGGCATGAAGTTTTTCGGCGGGATGCGTAGCACGGTGTCGGCTGCTTCGACCAGGTCCATGCCGGCGCAGAAGGTGTCGCCGGCGCCGGCGAGAATCGCGACCTCTGCCGACGCGTCGGCCTCGAAACGCGGCCAAACCTCGAACATCGCCTGGCGCACCGCGCGGTTCAACGCGTTCTTGCGCTGCGGGCGGTTGATGGTGATGACGGCCACGCCGTCGCTGACCTCGTACAACAGTTCGTCGTTCATGGATTGCGTTCGGTTCTTGCGATGGGGAGAGGGAGTCCTGCTGGGCGATGGCCGAGGGCTCGCGACAGGTCACGGGCCGTCTCGATCGAAACGCCCGTCAGGCGTTCCGCGGCAGCGCGCCCCCGTTCGATCGGGGCGGCGATGATCAGCGCAGCGTCGACGCGGCCGTCCGCGTCGAAGATGGGCGCCGCGAAACCGGCGACATCGGGTGTCACCTCTCCGACCGTCGTGGCGTGCCCTTCCACGCGGATGCGTTCAATCAGCCGGAGCAGCTGTCGGCGATCGGTCACCGTCGACTCGGTCATCTTGCGCCTGTCGGTCGTGCGCAGGTACTCGTGCGTCCAGGCTTCGGGCTGGAAGGCGAGCAGCACGCGCCCGGCCGACGACGCGAACAGCGGCCGCGTCGTGCCTGCGGGGACGGTGTAGCGCACCGGCTTGTGGCTTTCGACGACCTGCGTGTAGGTCAGCCTGCCGGCGCTGCGGTCGATGGAGGCGATCAGCACCGTCTCCCCCGACTTGGCGCGCGCGTCCTGCAGGAACGGCGTGGCGACGATCCCGAGGGTTCGGGCGGCGATGAGCGCTGAGCCGAGCGCGAAGGATTCCGCGCCGAGTCGGTATCTGGCGTCGAATCGCTGCACGTAGCCTTCCGTGAACAGAGCGCGCAGCAGCGCGTGCATGCTCGTCTTCGGGACGCCAAGGCGAACGTGAAGCTCCGCGAGCGTCGTGCCGTCGGGCTCGTCGGCCAGCACGCGCAGCACGCGCAGCACACGCCCCAGCAGCATCGGCCCCTCGTCGCGCACGGTGCGGGTAGCGGGGCCCCCATTGACGCTCACGTCTGCCACGAGCAAGTGCATGTCTCCGTATGTGTTTCGTGCCGATGGTGTCGTTCTTATATCGGAACGATCATTCTTATAAGCGAACCCTAGGATAGCGATCCCGAACCAGGCCCGTCAAGCAAATTGGCTCCATCGGGGAAACCCGGAGCCAGCAAATGCCTACCAGTCAAACTAACACCTGTTTTGTTAGACTTACGCGATCCGAGTCGAACTTCACCATGTGCGATCACCTGCTCGTCCCCGCCGCCCGGCGTCTTGGTAGCCGCTGTGCGCAGTGCCCGCGCGCACCGGTCGTCTGAGTTTCGAGCGTCTGTACCTGCATGGCAGGCATCCTCGAAGGCATCACGGTCCTGGACCTTTCGCGGCTGATCGCGGGGCCCTATGCCGCGATGGCGCTGGCGGACCTCGGCGCGCGCGTCATCAAGGTCGAGGCGCTGGCCGGCGACGACGGGCGCCAGCTGGGCCCGCCGTTCCTCCAGGAGTCCAGTGTCTTGTTCCACACGAGCAACCGCGGCAAGGAGTCGCTCGCCCTGGATGTCCGTAAGCCGGCCGGCCGCGACGTGCTGCACCGCCTGTTGCGGCAGTCGCAGGTGGTGGTACACAACTTCCGGGCCGACTTCGTCGAGCAGCATGGACTGACCTACGACGCGCTGCGCGCGGTTCAGCCGGAGCTTATCTACGCTGCGGTGACCGCCTTCGGAGACGACGGCGCGTACCGCTTGCGTCCGGCGGTGGACAGCGTGGTGCAGGGCGCGGCGGGCGCCTTCTATGCCAGCGGAGAGGCCGCGGACGACCCCATCCGCGTCGGGCTGCCCATCGTCGACGTGAGCTGCGGCATGTGCGCGGCGTTCGGCATCCTGGCGGCCATCATGCACTGGCGCCAGACAGGCCGAGGCCAGCGTGTGGAGACGGTGCTGCTCGACGCGATGTTCAACCTGATGGCCACGCGCGTGGCCGACTATGTGCTCGAGGGCCGCGAGCCGGCACGGGCGATCAACCTGCCGCTGGCGGCGCCGAGCCGCCACTTCCGCGCCGGCGACGGACGCTGGTTCAACGTGTCGGTTGTCAATGACGCAGCGTTCGCGCGCTTCTGCGCGGTGATCGGGCGGCGCGAGTGGACCGACGATCCTCGCTATGCCACCAATGCCGCGCGCGTGGCGCACCGGCCGGAGATGGCCACCGCCCTGGCCGACGTGTTTGCCGCGCGGCCGGCGGCCGCGTGGGTCGAAGGCTTCGCGGCGGCCGACCTGCCTTGCGGCCCGGTCAACACGGTAGCCGAGGCGATGGCCGATCCCCTGCTCGCCGCGCGTTTCATCACCCATCCGGCGCTGCCCGGCATGCCGATGATTCCGCATCCAGCGCACCTGGCCGAAGGCATGCCGGGGCCGGCGCACACGGCGCCGCCGCCGCGGCTGGGCCAGCACAGCGCGGCGCTGCTCTCGGAGTTCGGCTTCGGCGCGGACGCAATCGAGCGCCTGGTGCGCGAGCGCGTGGTGCGGCTGGCCGGGGATCAGCAGGTCTCGGCCGGCACGGCTGCAGCCGGCACCACGGCCGGAATCTCGGAGTGACGTCGATGAAATCTGACCCTGCCGAAGTCATCTGGCGCCCCGACCGTGAGCGCATCGAGCGCGCGCGCATCACCCACTTCATGGCCTGGCTGAAGGACCACAAGGGCATCGCGGCGGCGGACTACCACGAACTCTGGCGCTGGTCGGTCGACGACGTCGAGGGATTCTGGTCGGCCCTGGTCGAGTACTTCGATCTGCCGCTGGTCGGCGAGCGCACCCCGGCGCTGGCCGACCGCCGGATGCCCGGTGCGCGCTGGTTTCCGAACACGCGCACCAACTATGTCAGCCAGGTCTTCCGCAACGCCAGCGCGGACCGCCCGGCGATCGTCTTCCGCAACGAGGCCGACGAAAGCGACGAGGTGTCCTGGGCGCGCCTCGAGGCCGAAGTGGGCGCGCTGGCCGCGTGGCTGCGCCGCCAGGGCGTGGGGCCCGGCGATCGCGCGGTCGCCTTGTTGCCGAACATTCCGCAAACCGTCACCGCCTTCCTCGCGGCGGCCAGCGTGGGTGCGGTCTGGTCCCTGTGCTCGCCGGAGATGGGCGTGGCGGCGGTCGCGGACCGCTTCCGCCAGATCGAGCCCAAGGTCCTCATCGCGGTGGACGGCTACCGGTGGAACGGCAAGGCCCACGACCGGCGCGACGTGCTGGCCGATATCGTCAGGCAGTTGCCCACGCTGGAGCGCGTGGTCCTGTTGCCGTATCTGGACCGGACCGCCGACCCGGGCGCGTTGCGTGGCGGCCTGTCGTGGAGCGAGGCCCTGCGCGAGCCGGCGCCGTTGCAGATCGACGCCGTGCCCTTCGACCACCCGTTGTGGGTCGTGTACTCCTCCGGCACCACGGGCCTGCCGAAGCCCATCGTGCATGGCCACGGCGGCATCCTCGTCGAGCACGTCAAGACGATGGCGCTGCACAACGATGTGTCCGCCGGCGACCGCTTCCACTGGTTCACCACCACCGGCTGGGTGATGTGGAACCTCAACGTCGCGGCGCTGCTCGTGGGCGGCGTGATGTGCGTCTACGACGGCAATCCGGCCTGGCCCGACTACTCGACCCTGTGGCGCTTCTGCGGCCGCATGAACCTCGACTTCTTCGGTGCGGGTGCCGCCTTCTTCGCGATGTGCGAGAAGCACGGCGTCGAGCCGCGCGATGTCGCCGCGTTGGGGTGTCTGCGCACGATCGGCTCGACCGGCTCGCCGCTCTCGCCCGAGAGCTATCGCTGGATCTACGACCGCGTGCGCCGCGACGTGTGGCTCTCGCCGATGTCCGGCGGCACCGATTTCGCCGGCGCCTTCGTCGGCGGCGTGCCGACGCTGCCGGTGGTGGTGGGCGAGATGCAGGTGCGCTGCCTCGGCGCCGACGTGCAGGCCTGGGACGACGACGGGCGGCCGCTGCAAGACGAGGTGGGCGAGCTGGTCTGCACGCAGCCCATCCCGTCGATGCCGCTGTATCTGTGGAACGATCCCGGCGGCAAGCGCCTGCACGACAGCTATTTCGACGTCTACCCGGGCGTCTGGCGCCACGGCGACTGGCTGCGCATCACGCCGCGCGGCGGCGCCGTCATCTACGGCCGCAGCGACGCGACGATCAACCGCCATGGCGTGCGCATGGGCACGAGCGAGATCTACGCCGTGGTCGAAGCGCTGCCCGAGGTGATGGACAGCCTGGTGGTCGACCTCGAGTTCCTCGGCCGCGAGAGCTGGATGCCGCTGTTCGTGGCGCTGCGGCCCGGCTGCACGCTCGACGCGGCGCTGGTGGGCCGCATCACCGCGGCGATCCGCAACGCGCTGTCGGCGCGCCACGTGCCCAACGACGTCATCCTCGCGCCCGAGATTCCGCGCACGATCACCGGCAAGAAGCTCGAGGTGCCGGTGAAGAAGCTGCTGCTCGGCCAGCCGGCCGACAAGGTGGCCAACCGCGACGCGATGGCGAATCCGGCGAGCCTCGATTGGTTCGTCGACTTCGCGCGCCGGCGTGCGTTGGCCGATTCCGCCTCAGCGTAGGCGCGTTACCGGCCCACTGATTTCGTTCCCCCAACCACTGGAGATTCGTCATGTCGGACAAAGAGGTCTATCTCGACGTCAAGGATTACGTCGGCACCATCACCATCAACCGGCCGAAGCAGCTCAACGCCTTCACCGGCGACAACATCGTCGAGATGCAGCGACTGCTCGACGTGGCCGCCGGCGATCCGAAGATCGGTGTCATCGTGCTCACCGGCACCGGTGATCGCGCGTTCTGCGTCGGCGGCGATGTCAACTGGGAGAAGGGCAGCGGCGGCAAGAGCGGCCTGCAGGACCTGAACTTCACCTTCAACCGCCAGATCGTGGAATGCCCGAAGCCGGTGATCGCGCGCGTGAGCGGCTACGCGATCGGTGGCGGCCACCACATCGCGTACTTCTGCGACTTCACCGTCGCCGCCGACCACTCGATCTTCGGCCAGAACGGGCCGCGCGTCGGCTCGCCCGCCGGCGGCTACATCGTCTCGCACTCGGCCAACGTGCTCGGCCACAAGCGCGCACGCGAGCTGTGGATGCTGTGCCGCCGCTACAGCGCGCAGCAGGCGCTGGAATGGGGCCTGGCGAACTCGGTCGTGCCCAAGGAGAAGCTCGACGAGGAAGTGCGCAAGTTCGCCGACGAACTGCTCTCGCTGAGCCCGACCTGCCTGCGCATCGTGAAGCGCTCCTTCTACCACCACATGCAGCCCATCATGGGCCGGGACATGAAGGAACTGATCGAGGAAGTGGCGCCCAAGTACTTCGAGACCGGCGAGCAGCAGGAGGGCGCCAACGCCTTCCTCGAGAAACGCAAGCCGGACTTCTCGCGCTTCCGCTGATCTGCCGACGAGGCCGGCGCAAGCCGGCCTTTGGCGCGCAACTGCCGGCCCGGGTTCGCGTACGGCGCGGCGTAGGCCGCCAGCGCCGGCTCCGTCGACACGAAGGGCGCCGATGCGGCGAGGCATCGCGCCGTGATCGGTCGGGCCACAGCGGACAGATGCTTTGCAGCAGGATGTTCCATGCACCGGGCAGGCTGCTGGCCAAGGGCTGTAAAAACGCCGGCTCGTCGAATTGGGTGGAGATCGGCGTCACCGCGGAGCCTTGCTGCAGCGGCGCGGTGGCGAGCACGGCCATGTGTTGCGAGGCCGGTCCCGGCTGCACGGTGCCCCAGCAGAACAGCGGTTCGAGAGCGCCGCGCCGAACGATCGCGCGCAGCGGCTTTAAGGAGCGGTGCAGGTGTAGTTGGTTGCCAGGCGCGCCGCCGCGGCATCGCCTGCCGGACCCGTGTAGCGCGCGTACTGGGGGTACACGCACAGCGGGCGCGACAGTTCCGTGCTGCCATCGGCGGCGAACTTCGAAGCCGTCAGCGCGCTCGGCGCGGTGCCGTCGCTCACCCAGCGGTCGAGCGTTGCAAGCAGGTCTGCCTTGTCGGCACCGGGGCCACCGGCGCAGTGGTACACACCCGGCGCAACGTAATAGCGCAGGAAGCTGTCCGCGTTCGCCTGGCCCCCGACCGCCGTGACGACCTTGCCGTAGTAGGCCGTAGTGTCGGACACGCTGAGCGCTGGGTCGGCGGCGCCGTGCCACAGGATCATCTTGGCGCCGCTGGTTCTGAGCGGTCGCAGGTCGGGGACGGTCGCGTTGATCGTGCGGCCCACTCGATCGACGTCTGCAGGGTGCGCGTTGAAGTCGTAGCTGTAGAGGAACAGCGGATCGGTGGAGGTGGAGCGTGCGAACAGCCCCTTGACCCCGCTGTCCGCGAACAGGTACTGCACTGGTCCGGTGACCCAGGTCGGCCAGCCGCCGGCGCCGGCCTCGTTGCCCGTCAAGGGCCAGCCGGCGGTGCCGTAGCCTCCGGGAACGGTGATCGGGTTCGTCCATGCGGCCATCACGCCGAGCTCCGCATCCGAGAGGCAGGACGTGCCCGTGTTGGCGCCGCCGGGGCAGCGCAAGGTGGCCGGATTGAAGGTGCACGCCGATGGGCGCGAGACCAGGCCGTCGGTCACGCCGTCGGCGGCATCGCAGGCGGCGAGCACGGCGTTGGAGAGCGTGTCGAGCTTGGCCTGGGTTAGCGAGGTGGCGCCGCTCGAGTCGGCCGTCAGGGCGATGGACTGCAGGTTGCGCTGGAACGCGGCGAAAGTGCCGACGAAATCCATCGCTGGTGCGCGCGCGATGATGCCGTCGAACAGGTTCGGGTTGCGCTGTGCCGCCATCAGCGCTTCGCGCCCGCCGTTGGAACAGCCCTCGAAGTACGAACGCGTCGGAGCGCGGCCATAGGCCGCCCTGACCAGTTCGACCGCGGACGACATCACGAGCGGCACCGAGCCCGATGCGTAGAGCGCCTCGGCTTGGGGGTCGCCGATGGCCCAGGAGGCATCGAACACCGCGCCGGCCGGGTGGTGGCCGATGTGTCCGGAATCGCTGACGATGTTGATGTACCCCGCCTTCAGTGCATCCAGGATGGGAATCTCGCCGTCGGTGACGTCGCGCGTGTAGCCATTGAAGCCGCCGCCACCGGCGTAGTGAAGCTTCCCATTCCACGACTGCGGGATGCGCATCTCGAAGTTGAGAGCCGGATCGATGCGCGCGTTGACCTTGCAATACAGCGGCACCGGGCCGCTCGCAGCCACGGAAGCTGCGGCGACGACGGTGGCGCCGCCGAGCGTCTTGCCCGACAGCGCGTCGCACGCCTGCTGCGCGCTCATCGAAGAATCGGATCCGCCGTCACCGCACGCGGCCAGGGTAGCCACCACTGCCGCGACAGCCGCGAGCGCAAATCCGGGCGATTTGATCGGGATCATGTTGTCTCCTCGTCATCTTCTGGGTCATGACGACCGGTCGCTGTCCGCAAGGGCTAGCGTTAGCCGGCAGCTGGAGAGCTTATTTGTAGTCCGCGGCGTCAGTCAAGCGTTAGGCAGGTATGAGGCTGGCGGATGCAGTTGCCCACGCGTCCTGGTCCCACACCGAGCGTGCGGCGCGCGGACAGGAGTGTTCTGTCCCATGGCTCTGGCGTCACGCACGCAGTGGGAGGGTGGCCGTGCAACCTAACATTTGTTATGTGAAGGTTGGCCCGGCAAGGCGGGTCTGCCTCACAGCGAAGCAGCGCTCGCGATCCTTCGTGACGCGCCGCGCTGAGCGCCGACGGCACTACAGCATGCCAGTCGCTGTCGCCGAACCGGGTGATGCTTGCATTGCGTGCGAAGCCGGCGTTGTTCGCCGGCACATGCACGCCGCCGAAGGCGTCGGGCGTGGAATGCACCAGCCGCTCGAGGTCTGCTCCCCGGGTCACGCCGGCGGTCACGGCGATGGCGGGGAAGCCGTTGCGCCGGAGCGCTGCGCAGCGCTCTGCGGCGGCCTGCTGGTCGATGCCGGTGATGACCAGCCGGGCGCCTTCTTCGGAGACAGCCTGCGCCGATTCGGCGCCGATGCCACGACCCGAACCGGTGACGATGGCAACCTTGTCCTGCAACCCCAACCGCATGGAAGCTCCGCAGGTGTGGTGGCGAGCGGTTCCGTGCGTGACCCTCAGGGGGCGCGGCGATCCGGCAGCCAGGACAGGTCGTCGTCATGCTCGCCGATGAAGGGCGCCGGCCCGGGCCGCGCGGCCGCTGTGCGGCTGAAGCGCGGCGCCGGCGAGGGTTGCAGCACGCCGTCGTTGTCGAAGAAGGTGCTGCGCGCGACGTTGTGCGGGTGCGTGGCCGCTTCGGCCGTCGTCAGCACCGGCGCGAAGCACACGTCGGTGTTCTCGAGCAGCGCGCACCAGTGCGCCGCCGGCTGGCTGCGAAACCGTGCCGCCACCTTGGCCTTCAGCGCCGGCCAGGCCTTGGGGTCGCGCTGGCGGGCGAACTCGGGATCGGCCGCGAGCCCGAGTTTTTCGAGCAGCAGCGCGTAGAACTGCGGTTCGAGCGAACCGATGGAGATCCAGCGGCCGTCGGCACACTCGTAGGTGTCGTAGAAGTGCGAGCCGCCGTCGAGCAGGTTGCTCTGGCGCTGGTCCCGCCACAGGCCCAGCGCGCGCAGTTCGCAGACGATGGAGCTGAGCAGCGCCGCGCCGTCCAGCACGGCGGCGTCCACCACCTGGCCCTTGCCCGAAGCGCGTGCTTCGAGCACGGCGCAGACGATGCCGAAGGCGAGCATCATGCCGCCGCCGCCGAGGTCGCCGATCATCGCCGCCGGCGCGACGGGCCCGCCCTCCTTGCGGCCGATGGTCGCCAGCGCGCCCGACAGCGCGATGTAGTTGATGTCGTGGCCGGCCGATTGCGCCAGCGGCCCGTCCTGGCCCCAGCCCGTCATGCGCCCGATCACCAGCCGCGGGTTGCGCGCCAGCAGCACCTCGGGGCCCAGCCCCAGGCGCTCCAGCACACCGGGCCGGTAGCCTTCGATGACCGCATCGGCGCCGTCGATCAACGCCAGCACCTTGTCGCGCTGCGCCGCGTCCTTCAGGTCCACCGCCGCCGAGCGGCGCCCGCGGTGCAGCACGCTGCGCCGGCCCGAAGCCAGGAAGCCGGGCACGCCCCGGTCCTTGCCCTTGTCGGCCTTGCGATCCAGGCGGATCACGTCGGCGCCCATGTCGGCGAGCATCATCGCGCAAAAAGGGCCGGGGCCGATGCCGCCGAACTCGATGACTTTCAGACCCTGCAGCGGACCGGCCATGGCTTGCAACTCTCCATCTTCAAACGATTCAACCCAGCCAGCGCTTGCGCCGCCGGTAGTGCTTGATTTCGCGGAAGCTCTTGCGTCCGCCCTCGCGGTCGAGACCCAGGTAGAACTCGCGCACGTCCTCGTTGGCGCGCAACTCGTCGGCGCGCCCCTCGAGCACGATGCGTCCGCCCTCCATCACGTAGCCGTAGTCGGCGATCTCGAGCGCGACGCGCGTGTTCTGCTCGACGATCAGCAGCGCCAGGCCCTGCGTGCGCAAGCGGCGCAGCACCGCGAACACCTCTTCGACCATGCGCGGCGCCAGGCCCAGAGAAGGCTCGTCGATCAGCATCAGCTTGGGCTCGGCCATGATGGCGCGGCCGATGACCAGCATCTGCTGCTCCCCGCCGGAGAGGTAGCCCGCGGTGCGCGTGCGCAGATCGGCCAGCCGCGGGATGGCCTGGTACACGCCGTCGAGCGCGCGGCGCATCTGCGCCGCGCTCGGGAACAGATGGCCGCCGATGATCAGGTTCTGCTCGACCGTCATGTGCGGCAGCACGCGGCGGCCTTCCATCACGTGCACGAGGCCGTGGCGCACGATGCTGGCGGTGTCGTGACCGCGGATCGCCCGGCCCTCGAAGGCGACGCTGCCGGCCGAGACGCGCCCGTCGTCGGAGTCGATGACCCCCGAGATGGCCTTGAGCGTGGTGCTCTTGCCCGCCCCGTTGGCGCCGAGCAGCGCGACGCAGCCGCCCGGCGCCACCTGCAGCGAGACGCCCTTCAACGCCAGGATCACGTCGGCATACAGCACCTCGACGTTGAGCAGCGACAGCAGCGCGGCGTCGCCCGCTCCGGCCGCAGCGTGCCCGGAGGGGCTGCCAGCGGCGGCGGACGAGGACTCGCTGCGCCGAGCCTCGACCGCGGCAGACTCGCTCGTGCGCGTCACCGGCTCACCACTTCGGAATCGCCGGCACCGCGGCATCGGCGGCGACGCGGGCGACCTTGCCGTCCTTCATCGTGGCGACGTTGACCTTCGCGGTGCCGGTGGGGAAGGGGTTCTCGGGGCTGAAATCGACACCCGGAAGAACGCCCATCAGTTCCGCGCCGGTGAAATGGGTTCCCATTAGCGCCGCGTACACGGCTTCGCCGGTGACACCCGTTGCCCCCTTGGCCTTGACGGCCGCCTCGATGGAGCGAACCGCGACGATGCTCTGCCCGAGGCCGAGCACCGTCATCGAGTTCCAGTTCGACTTGAGCCCGTACTTGCTCTGCAGCATGGCGTAGAACTTGCGGGCCTGCGTATCGTCCTCGCTGGCGTCGGCGATCGCCCCGACCTCGTAGTCGCCGGCGAAGCCGTTGGGGTTGCCCAGCGCCTTCGACGAGCCGAGCACGCCGTTGTGCAGCGACAGCATGATCGGGATGTCCTTGCCCAGCGCCTGCAGCGCCCGCTTGGTGGCCACGGCCTGAGCCGTGTTGGTCTGGATCACGATCACGTCGGTGCCGGCGTTGGCCAGGCGGCGCACCTGCAGGGTCAGGTCGGCGGGCTGCACCTCGGTCCAGACGGCCTCGACGAAGGTGGCCTTGTCCGGGTTGGCCTTGGCATAGGCCTGCAGGCCCTTGGCCATGTCGGCGTAGGCGGGCGTCGCTTCCGAGGTGATGATCCCGACCTTGACCGGACGCTTGCCATCCAGCTTGGCGGTGCGGAACCACTCCAGGAAGCCGGCGGCTTCATGCGGGTAGGTCGGGCGCACGTTCAGCGCCCACTGGCCGGGCTTCCAGCCGAAGCCGTAGGCCGCGGTGCCGAACAGCATCGGGATCTTGTCCTCGGGCAGGCGCTGCTGCAGGGCCGCGGCGTCGGGTCCGCCGAGGCCGAGCACGATCACCGGTTTCAGTTCGGCCTTGATGCCGGGCCACAGGCTCGCGGTCTGGGCGACGTCGTAGCGCGTGTCGTAGGTCTTGACGGCGATGCGCACGTTGAGCTTCTCGCCGACCTCCTTGTTCCACCAGTCGACGACGGCCAGCCGTGCCCCCTGCATGTCGTTCATGACGTTGGCGTAGGGCCCGGCGAAGTCGGCGAAGGCGGCCACGTTGATCGTCGTCTGCGCCCAGGCCATCGAGCCGAAGGCGAGGCCGGCGGCGAGCACGAGGCTGCGGGAAACCAGATGGCGTCGATGCATGAGAGTCTCCTCTTGGGATGAGCGCCGCGAACGGCGCAGGGGTTGGCGAAGGGTTCGGTGCCGGTCAATGGGGAAAGGGCCACAGCCGGTACGTGGCCTTGAAGATGTTCCAGCGGTGCATCAGGCCCTTGGGTTCGATCAGCAGGAAGCCCGTGATCACGAGGCCGAGGAACACGTTCATGCTGGCGAAGACGAGGTCGGTGCCGAGCACCGGGAAACGTTCGATCAGGTCGGGGCCGAGGCTGGTGATGGTTTCCTGCACGGCGCGGATCACGACCGTGCCGACCAGCGCGCCGACGATCGACCCGAGCCCGCCGACGATCATCATGGCGATGAACCAGATCGAGTTGAACAGCGTGAACTGGTCCACCGAGACGAAGCGGATCTGGTAGGCCCACAGCGCGCCGCCGATGCCGGCGTAGAAGGCGCCCAGCACGAAGGCGCGCGCCTTGGTGCCGGCGACGTCGATGCCCATCATGCCGGCGGCGACGTCGTCGTCGCGCACCGCCTCGAAGGCACGGCCGTGGCGGCTGCGCAGGATGCCGAAGGCGCCGAACACCATCACGACGACGGCAGCGAGGAACAGGTGGTACAGGGCGCGGTCGGTGTCGAACACGATGGGGCCCAGCCGCGCCGGCTGCAGGCTGAAGCCGTTGACGCCGCCGAGCCAAGACGAAGGCAGGTTGAGCACGACGAAGACGAACAGGAACTGGGCCGCGATCGTCGTCAGCGCGAGGTAGAAGCCCTTGATGCGCGATGCCGTCAGCCCGAAGGCCCAGCCGGCGGATGCGGCGAGCAGGCCGCCGATCGGCACCGCCGCCCAGAACGGCAGGCCGAGCTTGACCTCCATCACGCTCGCGCCATAGGCGCCCACGCCCATGAATGCGGCCTGGCCGAGGTTGATCTGGCCCGCGTAGCCGGTGGTGATCTGCAGCCCGACGACGACGATCGCGGTGACCAGCATCAGGTTGGCCACCGCCACCAGGCGCGGCGACGCCAGCCACGGAAAGACCAGCAGCGCGGCGGCCAACAAGGCCAGCGCGAGCCACTGGCCGCGCGTGCGCACGAGCGCGCTGTCCTGCTCGTAGCGCGTGGAGAAGGTGCCGGAGGGATCCATCGCGGGCGTTCTCTCAGACCCGCTCGATGCGCTTCCAGCCGAACATCCCGTTGGGACGCACGGCCAGCACGACGAGCATGAAGATGTAGGGCACCACCGAAGCGGCGTTGCCGCCGATCAGGGGGTCGATGTAGGCGGAGGTCAGACCCTGGACCACGCCGACGATCAGGCCGGCCAGCAACAGCCCGCGGATCGACTCCAGTCCGGCCAGCAGCGCCACCGGCAGCGACGCGAAGCCGATCTCCGAAGACAGGAAGGTCAGCGACTTGCCGCTCAGGTAGACGATCGACGAGACCACCGACAGCATGCCGCCCAGCGCCCAGGCGAAGGCGATCGAGCGGCGCACGCTGATGCCCATGGCCAGCGCGATCTGGTGGTCTTCGGCCACCGCCGACATCGCCAGGCCGGCGCGGCTGCGGTTGAAGAACCAGTGCAGGCCGAGCGCGAAGACCACCGCCACCACGCCGCCGACGGCCAGCGAGCGCGGCACGATCATCTCGCCGAAGATCAGCGGCTCGAGCGCGATCAGCGCCGGGAAGGCCCGCTCCTGCGGCCCCCAGATCACCAGCACCAGGCCGCGGGTGAGGATGAGCAGGCCGATCGTGACCATGATCATCGAGAACAAGGATTCGCCGATCAGGCGGCGGAAGAACAGCCGCTCGATCGCCAGGCCCACCAGCACCGCGATGGCCAGCGCCGCGGCGATGCCCAGCGCCGGATGCATGCCGCGCGAGGCCACCGCCCACCAGACGAGGAAGGCGCCGAGCACCAGCATCTCGCCGGTGGCCATGTTGAAGACCTTGCTCGCGCGGTAGATGACGACGAAGCCCATCGCCACCAGCGCGTACAGCAGGCCGAGCAAGGCGCCGTTGAGCGCGTAGTTGAGGAACTCGATGATCATGACTGTCCTGCGTTGCTCACGTCGGTGCCGGTCACGCGGGCGCGCAGCACCCCCTGGCGACCGTCCTGGTAGGTGACGGCGATCTGGCAGTCGATGTCGGCGGCGCCCGCGTACAGGCCCTCGATCAGCGGGCGGTAGCGCTGCTCGAGGAATTCGCGCCGCAGCTTGCGCGTGCGCGTCAGCTCGCCCTCGTCGGCGTCCAGTTCCTTGGGGAAGTTGGCGAAGCGCACGACGCGCGAGTCCTGCGGCAGCAGCGTGTTGATGCGTGCGATCTCGTCGCGCACGATGGCGCGGACCTCCGGTCGCTGCGACAGGTCGGTGAAGGTGGAGAAGGCGATGCGCCGCTCCTCGGCCCAGCGCGAGGCCACGCCCATGTCGATGTTGACCAGCGCACCCACCCACGGCCGCGTCGCGTCGCCCAGCACCATCACGTCCTTGATGAAGGGCGAGAAGCGCAGCCGGGTCTCGATGAACTGGGGCGGATAGGCGTGCCCGGTGGAGAGCTTGACCAGGTGTTCGACGCGGTCGAGGAAGACGATCTCGCCGCGCTCGGTGATGCGCACCGCGTCGCCGCTCGCGAACCAGCCGTCGCGGTCGAGTGCCGCCGTCTTGTCCGGCTTGTTCCAGTAGCCGAGGAAGCCGGTGCCGCCGCGCAGCAGCAGTTCTCCATCGGCGGAGACCCTGGACTCCAGCGGCGCGCCGAAACCGGGCGCGACGGTCAGCAGCGGGCCCACGGTTTCGAGGTCGTAGCGCTCGCCGCGGTGGCCGGCGATGAGGCCGAACTCCGAGCAGCCGTAGATGTTGCGCAGCGGCACGCCCAGGGCATGGAAGAGGCGGAACACGTCCGGTGCCATGGCGGTGCCGCCGGAGACCGCGATGCGCGAGCGCAGGAAGCCGAACTGGTCGCGCACCGCGTGGAGCGTCAGCAGCTCGGCCAGCGGCAGCAGCGCCTTGGCCGACAGCGGGGCGCGGCGCCCTTCGAGCCGGGCCACGCGCACGGCGTGACCGATGCGCACGCTCCAACGGTAGACGGCGCGCGGCAGGCGCGCGGCGTGCAGCATGCGCGCCTCGATCGTGGCGGCGATGCTTTCCCATTGGCGCGGACCGAACAGCACCATGTGCGGCGCGAGTTCGCGGATGTTCGGCAGCACCTGGTCGGGGCCTTCGGGAAAGTTCAGCACCAGCGGCAGCTTCAGGCCCAGCGTCACGCCCAGCAGCTGCTCGGTGATCCAGGCCAGCGGGGTGTACGATAGGTATTCCATGCCCGGCTCGAGCGGCAATGTGCTGAGCATGCGGGTGGCGTTGTCGACCAGCCAGCGGTGGCTGATCATCACCCCCTTGGGCTTGCTGGTGGTGCCCGAGGTGTAGGTCAGCAGCGCCAGGTCGTCGATGCGGCCCGTCGCGACCTCGTGTTCGAAGCGCTCGGGGTGGCGCCCGTGCTCCTTGCGGCCGGCTGCGCGCAGTGCGTCGAACGCATGCAGCAGGTCGTGCCGGTACGACCACATCCCGGAGTCGTCCCAGTACGCGATGCCGCGCAGGGCGGGGAGCTTGTCCGCGATGGCCAGCGCCTTGTCCACCTGCTCCTGGTCCTGCGCGAAGACGAAGCCGGCGCCCGAGTCCTGGCACAGGTAGAGCAGTTCGTCGGCGGTCGCGTCGGGGTACACGCTGACCGTGCGCACGCCGAGCGCCTGCGCGGCGAAGATCGACCAGAAGTGTTCGGGCTCGTTTTCGCCGATGACCACCGCGGTGTCGCCGCGCTGCAGCCCCAGCGCCGCGGCACCCAGCGCGATGGCGCGCACCTCGTCCAGGACATCGGCCCAGGTGTGGCAGCGCCAGATGCCCTTGCGCTTGACGCGTTGCGCCAGCTGCTGCGGGCGCGTGCGCGCGTGCTCCAGCAGCATCTGCGGCAAAGTCTGCGCGCCTTCGGCCGCGGCCGGCGTGCCGCGGCGCGGCTCGGCGGCGAGCGCGGCGGGCTGCTCCAGCACCAGGGGTTGCGCGCTCACGCCGCCGCCCCGAGATAGGCCTGGATCACGGCCGGGTCGGCCTGCACCTGTGCGGGCGTGCCGTCGGCGATCTTGCGCCCGAAGTCGAGCACGGCCACGCGGTCGGCCAGATCCATCACCACCCCCATGTCGTGTTCGACCAGCACCACCGGAATGTGCCGTGCCTCGCGCACGTCGATGACGAAGCGCGCCAGGTCTTCCTTTTCTTCGGTGTTCATGCCGGCCATCGGCTCGTCCATCAGCAGCACCTTCGGTTCCATCGCCAGGGCGCGGCCCAGGTCCACGCGCTTGCGCAGGCCGTAGCCCAGCGAGCCCACCGGCTGGTGGCGGATGTTCTCGACTTCGAGGAACTCGACGATGTCTTCGGCCACCGCGCGGTGCTGCGCCTCCTCGCGCTGCGTCCAGGGGAAGTAGACGAAGGCCTGGGCGAGGCTGGAGCGCATGCGCGAGTGGCGGCCGATGAGGATGTTGTCGAGCACCGTCATGTGCGGGAACAGGTGGGTGCCCTGGAACGTGCGCACCAAGCCATCGCGGGCGATCTCGTGCACCGCGCGCCCGCGCAGGTCGCGGCCGTCGTAGGCGAGGCGGCCCTGCTGCGGCCGATAGAAGCCGCTGAGCACGTTGAGCAGTGAGCTCTTGCCCGCCCCATTGGGGCCGATCACGGCGAGCAGCTCGTCGCTGCGCACCTCGATGCTGACTTCGGACAAGGCCGTCACGCCGCCGAAGCGCAGGGTCACTGCCTCGGCACTCAGCACCGGCGGGGCCGGCGCGCGGCCCGGGCTCTGCATGGCCTGCACCTCAGGAGAAGGCGTTGAGGCCGGTCAGCGCGCGGCCGATGATCAGCTTCTGGATCTCGGTCGTGCCGTCGGGAATGGTCATCATGCGCGCGTTGCGGAACAGCAGTTCGACGCCGAAGTCCTTGGTGATGCCGTTGCCGCCGTGGATCTGCACCGCCTTGGAGGCCACCTCGACCGCCATCTCGGTGGCGTAGCACTTGGCCATCGCGCTCTCCATCTCGCTGCGCACGCCCTTGTCGATGAGGTCGAAGGCGCGGTAGATCAGCAGCCGCGCCGCATCGAGCTGCATGGCCGAGTCGGCGAGCATGCCCTGGACCAGCTGGTGCTGGCCGATCGGCTTGCCGTGCTGGCGGCGCTCCTTGGCGTAGGCCATGGCCTTGTTCAGCGCCGCCTGCGCGATGCCCACCGAGGTCAGGCCGACCATCGGCCGCGCCTTCTCGAACAGCACCAGCGTGTTCTTCAGCCCGGTGCCGGCCTCGATCATCATGTTGCCGGCGGGTACGCGCACGTTGTCGAAGAACAGCTGCGCGGTGGAGGTGCTGTTCAGGCCCAGCTTGTCGATGTTGCGGCTCTCGTAGCCGTGTTCCTGCCGGTCGACCAGGATCATCGACAGGCCGCGTGCGCCCTCGTCCGAGGTGCGCACGATGACCATGCAGAAGTCGGAGTAGCCGCCGTTGGAGATCCAGGTCTTCTCGCCGCTGACGACGTAGTGGTCGCCGTCGGGCTTCGCGCGGCAGGTGACTTCGGCGACGTTGGAGCCCACGCCCGGCTCGCTGATGCCGCTGCAGGCGATGATCTCGCCGCGCACCATGCGCGGCAGGTACTTGCGGCGCATGGCGTCGTTGCTGCAGACCTCGAGCGAATAGGCGCCGAGCTGCTGGATCAGCAGCGAGATCGCCACGTCGCCCGACACGCGCGCGAGCTGGTCGTACATCATCGCGTAGGTGAGCCACGGCATGCCCATGCCGCCGTGGGCCTCGGCGATCAGCCCGTTGCCGCCCATGCCGTAGGGCAGCATCGAGCGGAAGATCTCGAGCATGCGCTCCTTCTCGATCAGCTTGTCGGGCTGGTAGCGGCGCACGATGGGCTCGAGCTTGCTCTCGAGAAAGCGGTTGAAGCCCTCGACGGCGAGGCGCTGTTCGTCGGTCGGCAGGAAGTTCATCGTCGGCTCGTGGTTTGGAAGACCTTGCGCGGCTCAGCGTGCGCTCATGCGCGCGCCGGCGTCGATGTGCAGGCAAGTGGCGTTGATGTAGGGGTTCTCGACCACGCTGCGCACCAGTTGCGCCAGCTCGGCGGGGGTGCCCATGCGGCGCGGAAACAGGACCATGCGATCGACGATCGCCTGCGCCACCTTCTTCGGCAGGCCGGCGACCATGGGCGTGTCGAACAGACCCGGCGCCCCCGCCACGCAGCGGATGCCCTGGTCGGCGAGGTCGCGCGCGACCGGCAGCGTCAGGCCGATGACGCCGGCCTTGCTGGCGGCGTAGGCCGCCTGCCCCATCTGGCCGTCGTGTGCCGCGCCCGAGGAGAGGTTGACGATCACGCCGCGCTCGTCGTTCTCGGGCGCGTTGCGCGCCATCGCCACCGCGGCCAGGCGCAGCACGTTGAAGGTGCCGGTCAGGTTGACGGCGATGACCTTCTCCCAGATCGCCAGCGGGAAGGGCTTGCCGTCGGCCACGGTCTTGGCGGCATCGGGCACGCCGGCGCAGTTGACGCAGATGTGGAGGGCGCCGAAGCGCGCCAGAGCCTGGTCGATGCCGGCCTGGACCTGCGCCTCGCTGGTCACGTACACCGGCACGAACAGCGCCGCGTCGCCGGCCGCCTCGGCCACCGCGGCGCCG
>DAORHX010000016.1:0-22038 GCA_035438245.1 Rubrivivax sp. | reverse complement strand
GCGAAGTTGTAGTTGCCCAGGTCGTTGTCGAAGATGTCCAGGGTCATCAGCTGGCCGCGCCGGCCGCCGAAGACCAGCGCCGGGGTGCGCGTGCCGCGCCACTCGGCGATCAGCGGCGCCAGGTGGATCGCGTTGGCCATCGTCTTGCGCGAGACCCGGCGCATCTTCGCCAGGTCCTTGTGGAAGCGCTCCGACAGCGTCATCGGCAGGCTGGCCAGCAGCGCCTGGCGGAGCATGTAGACATCGGCATTGAGCTGGAAACCCCGCCCGCGCCAGATCGCGTTGGCGGTCTCGTGGGCCGCCACCGCCTTGTGCGGCGCCGAGAAGATCGCAAGCTGGTGGTACAGGCTCACCAGGCTGCTGCCGATGTCGATGGCGTTCGCCGCCGCGGTCCAGTCCTGCAGCTTCTTGCCGACGTCGGGCATCACCTCGGCCATCTTGCTGCGGGCGTTCTGCGTGGCACGCACGTGGTTGGCCGTGACCACCGATTTCATGACGTTCGGGTCGAGCACGTGCACGCCCAGGGTCAGCAAAAAAGGCGCGCTGTACTGCAGCGCCGGCTGCATCAGGTCGCCGATCAGCGAGCCCATCTGCCACAGCGCGAAGCGCTCGGGGAAGGACTTGATCGAGTAGAAGCGCGCCTCGAGCCCCTCGTCGCTGCCTGCCTTCCACAGTCTCAGGCCGCTCGGGCGCGGGTCCTGGATGGTGTCGAAGTCGACGATCTGGTCGCGGATCTCGCGGCCGTCGTCGTAGTGCAGGTCGGGTGCGTCGGTCTGCGAGATGCGGTCGGGGTTGGTGAACAGCGCGCACCAGTTGATCAGGTCGGCGGCATCGCAGACGCGGTTGGGCAGCGACGCCGAGCGCAAGGTCGAGCCCATCGATTCGCGCAGCGCCATCAGTTCGTCGCGCCGGCCCAGGTCCTCGGCCGCCGCGGCACTGCCGGGCAGCGACACGCTCATCATCAGCCGGAAGTCGCGGATCGTGTAGTGGAAGCCCGAGGTCAGCGACTGCTGCGCACCTTGCAGCAAATGGCCGACGCGCTGGCGCGCCAGGCGGTGGAACAGGTTGTCGTTGCGCGCCGGGCGGCCCCAGTGCTTGGCCTTGTCGGCCTGGTCGGCGTCCTCGACGCGCAGGTTGGCGTAGCGGCGCAGCTGCTCGCGAACGTGGGGCGATGCGAACAGGTGAAACTGGATGCCGGTGCCGGGCGGGCAGGTCGAGTACAGCGACACCAGCACCTCGGCCATGCGTTCGTCGGCGCCGGACTGCGGCATCAGCTCCAGCATGAAGCCCAGGCTGTCGCGGTTGACGAACAGCTTCTCATCGGCCAGGTAGGCCGAATAGGGTAGCCAGGCGGCGAACTGTTCTGCCGGCGTATCCCGCGCTGCGCCGAACCCCAGCCACGGCGTGCGCGAAGCAGCCGGCGGCGCGGCGAGGAGCGATATGAGGCTGGAAGGCATGGCGGTCTGGTCAATCGGTGCTGTCGGGGCGTGCGGCTGGCGGCACCCAGCCCTGGGGCGGCATGTCCGCCGCAGCCGGTCGCGGCAGGACTTTCGACAGGGGCGTCGGCGGAGTCGATTCCTTGCCGTCACCGACGGGTGTGCTGCGCGGCGGCGGGCGCAGCGGCGCGTGGGCCTCGCGAACCTGGCGCTGCACGTGCTCGATCAGCCAGCCGCCGCTGTCGATTTGCACATAGACGTAACCCTGGTCGTAGAGATCGCGGTCGGCGTCTTCCCAGGGTTTGAACCACAGCCGCAGGACGCGGGCCGACGAGCGCGCCGGCATCATCGGCGCCGCGGTCGCAGCTGCTGTCGGGACGGGTCGGGCGGGCAAGGCTGCCTCCCCTGTTCCCGCGTGAGGGGCGGGTGCAGTGCCTTCCTTGGTTGCCGGCACGACGGCGCGGGGCTTCTGGCTCGGCAGGTTGTTCTGCACGGCGTTGGCGTAGGTGCCTGACACCGAGTCGCAGATCACACCCTCGGGCGCCTTGCAGGCATAGCTCGAGCTGCCGCTCAGGCCGGACATGTTCGTGCAGGCTGTCAAGGCGATAGCGCCCGCACAGGCTAGGACCCGCCGGGCCGTGAGGTGATGCGCGTTCATGGCTTGGCCCTGGCTAACTGCGCCAACCGCGCTTCGAGCACGCTGCGGTCCACATAGCCATCGGTGCGCGAACCATCGGCCCACAGCAAGGTGGGCGTGCCCTGCACACCGAGACGCTGCGCCAGCGCCAGGTTGCGCTCCAGCGGGTGATCGCAGTTCGCCGTCGGGTTCAGCACTGACGTGTCCGCATGCAGCATGAATCGCTGCCAGGCCTGCTCGCGGTCGGCCGCGCACCAGATCGCGACCGGTCGGGCCTGCCCGAGAAACGGCACGAGAAAGGTGTAGACCGTGACGTCGTCCAGGCTCGCCAGCTCGGGCTCCAGCCGCCTGCAGAACGAACACGAGGGGTCGCTGAACACGGCAATACGCCGCTGCCCGTTGCCGCGCACCGTCTTGATCGCGTCGGCGAACGGCAGCTGATCGAAGTTCACAGGCTCCGTCGTCACGACCGCTTGTATCTCGGCGTTCCCCTGTACCGCCCCTTGCGCCGCCATCGCGAGCTTCGGCGCCGTCATGTCGCGCATCGACTGCGTGTCGAACACCCGGCCGAAGATGAAGTAACGCGGACTCTGGGCCGACACATAGGCGACGTTGCTGTTCATCCAGACCTCGTACACGCCCGCCACCGGCGATCGCTGCACCTGGCTGAACTGCGTGCCGGGGTGCGCCTTCTTCAGCGCCGCCAGCAGTCGCGCTTCGTCTGGCGTAGTCGCGAACGCCGTCGCAGCGGTCATGGCGATGACGGTGCCGTGCAGCAGCGCAGTGAACGCCCGGCGAGGGGTTTCAGTAGTTGCCATCGTCAGTCGCCTCCTGGTAGCGCCCGGCAGGCGCGGCATCGGTGCGTGTGAGTCGCTCGCCGGAACCCGCCATCGGCACGTCGATGCGCACGCCGCGGGTGATGACGACATCGACCTCGCGCCCGGCATCGACCTCGATCACCGGAAAGGTGTTCTCGGCCAGCTTGATGTAGTACTGGGCCAGCCGGTCCAGCGCCTTGCCGACGCCGGTGCCCAGCCCGGCAACGAAGGCGTCGCTGCCCGAGGCCGTGGCCACGGTGCCGAGCGCCGAGGTGCTGTAGCTCGTGGCCGAGATCGCCAGGCCCTGGCCGATGCCGCTGACCACGCCCGCCAGCAGCGCGTTGGCCAGCATCTGACCCTGCTTGGTGACGAGCCGGCCGCGCATGCCCACCTTGCCGTCCTCGCCATAGACGCTGCCCTGAATCCTGACTTCAAGTGCGGCACCGTCGGCGCGCACGCACGACAGGCTTTCGGTTCGCAGGTAGGCGCGCTCGGCACTGATGTCGCCGTAGCCGGCGGCGACGACGAAGCAGTCGCGGTATTCGCCGCGGAAGCGGTTCGGCAATACCGAGTTGTCGGACAGGCGGATCAGCACCGGGTGCGGGTTCGACTGCGATTGCCCGCCGGTGGGGGCATCCAACCCGCCGAGCAGCGTGCCGCGGGTGAAGCTGACCGGCAGGAAGGTCGACACCGTGCGTGCTTCGCTCGGCGCGGCCGCGGCACCGGGCACCGCACCCGTGGCCGCGGCGGGAGCAGATCGCTCGGCCAGCGTGACGCGGCTCAGCACCGGCACCGGCGGCATGGATGGCAGCTGTGACAACGGCATCGGCGGCTGGCCCGGCGGCATGCCCGCCGCCGGCAGAGGGCGGCCCGCGGGCGGCAGCGGTGGCGGCGGCAGATTGGCTGTGGGCGGAGCGGCTACAAGCGCTGGCGGCACTGGGGCTGGTGTGGGCATGGCGGCCGGCACCGGCACCACTTGCGCGGCCGAACTCAGCCGCTGCTCCAGTTCGGCAAAGCGCTTCATCGTCTGCGCCTCGAAGGCCTGACGGTCCTTGTTGAGCCGGCCTTGCTCCTCGCGCTCGCTCTCGTACTGCGCCAGCTTGTTGCCGGCCGTCCCGACCCACTGGTCCAGCGGGTTGACCTGCTGGCCCGGCGGCATGACGCCGATGTGGGTCACCGAGTTCGGCGTGGATGCGGACGGCTTGTTGGCCGCAACAGGTTTGCCGCTGTCGGTGGACGCGAAGATCATCCACAGCAGGCCCACCCCGCCGGCGAGGATGGCCACCAGCAGGGCGTACTGGCGCTGTCGCGGCGACAGGCTCTCTCCCAGGCCCTTGAGCCTGGCGGAGGGGTTGCCGAATGGCGCTCTCACGGCTGGCCTCCGCGCCGGATGACGAACACCTGAGAGGTCTCGCCGGGCTGCAGCTTGTGGTTCTCGACGGCCACGCCCAGCACCTGGCCGCCTTCCTTGCTGTCCGAGCGGTCGAACTCCTGTTCCGACAGCACCATCGGTGACGGGCCGATGTTTTTCAGCAGGTATTTCTCGCCCACCAGGCCGCGTCCCTCGTAGCGCCCGGTCAGCACGAAGCGGGTCTCGGCCCAGAGCTGCATCGGCTGGTGCAGCTGATCGACGCGGATGTCCGGAGGCACGCGGTCCGAGGCCATGGCCACCAGCAGGGCCTTCATCGTGCGGACGTGATGCGCCGATGGACTCGGCGGCCCGAAGCCGCCGTGGGAACCCGCAACGGGGCTGGCCGGTGCGGCGCGTTGCGTCCGGTCGCGGATGACGATGGTGTCGGCCGGCGTGTCCGCGCGGCGCAGCACCAGCGTGTATGTGGCGTGCGCCGACGAGACGAACAGGTTCACCGGCTTCGGCGAGTCTCCGACCGGGCGGATATAGATCTCGCCCTTGTCGCGGTCGCACTCGAGCACGACCTCTCCGCCAGGGTTCGTGGCCGGCGCCACGATGCCGGCGGTCGTGCCGGCGGCGCTGCCGGCACCGCAGCTGCTCGAATGGATGTTGCCGAACACGTCGGTGATCGCTGCACCGTCGATGCGGATGCGCGTCGGTTCCTTGATCGACAGGATGGCCTCGACGGCCACGCCGTCGCGGGCGTCGAGCACCTGCAGCGCCAGGGCCGGCAGGGGCAGGGCGGTCACCAGGGCGATGCACGCCGCGCGGCCCGCAATATCGCTACGGCGCCACATGGGGCAGCTCCTTGAAGGTCTTGAGGTGCACGCGCCCGCCGCCGTAGCCGAACTCGATCTGATAGGCCTTCAGCTCGTTGGCGGTTTCCAGGCCATTGACCAATGTGCGAAGGCGGCCGCGCACCACCACCGACTGCGTGTCCTCGCTGGGAACCAGCTGCTGCGGCAGGAAGAAGGTGCTGGCGTTGATGCGCTTCAGCCGGGCGGCTTGCAGCTCCTGGCGGGTCTTCAGTTCGCCGTGCTGCTCGGGCTCGACGTAGCCGAGCAGGATGTCCTTCTTCCAGTCGATGGTCGCGGGCGTCACGTCGAGCACCAGCCAGGCGACGAAGCTGCCCATCTGTTCCAGGTATTCGCCGCTGGCCTTGTCGCGCGAGACCCAGAACGACTTGTTGATCGACGGCGGCACGATCACCGTGCGCACCGTGCCCAGCAGGTTGAGGATGACGACCAACGCGAGCAGGTGACCGCCGGCGAGCAGCCCGACCGCCAGGCCCAGGCCGCGGTTTCGGCGGCGCATGTCCTTGATGTCGCTGTTGAGCCGTTCGAAGTCCATGGCATGTCCGTGCAGGCTTCAGCCCACCATGCGGCGGATGTGCGAGGGCGGCGTGGCGCGCATCGCGGTGAGCGGGCTGGTGGGCAAGTGCCAGTACAGCCAGTGCATCGCGAAGGCGGGGTGCTTGTCGGCCTTGATGCGCGCGATCCAGCGCGAGCCCAGCAGCCCGGCGGCAAGGCAGAGCGCGAAGGACAACTTCGAGCCGGACAGGTAGCCGATGAACAGGCCGAAGAGGATCGGCGCCGCGACGTCGACGTCCCAGAAGCCGACCTTCCACTGGTCGTCCAGGCGGCGCGGGATGTAGGTGTCGGCGTGCATGCGGCCCCCGGTCGGCGGTGCGCAATCGAATCAGATCACCGCGCCCATGATCGCACCGGCGATCACTAGGCCGACGGCCGCGAAGATCGCCAGGCCGACGTAGAACAGCACCGGCCCGAAATTGCGCAGCGCCGACAGCGAGATCAGCGCGACCACGAAGCCGACGAAGCCGACCAGCGCCTTGATGCCCGGGCCGAGCGCGGAGATCTGCGTCAACGCCGCGGTCATCGGCCCGGCAATGCCGACAAAGCCGACCAGGTCGAGCGCATGGCCGGGAAAGGCCACGCCCAGCCCCAGGGCAAGCAGCGCCAGCAGTGACAGCGCGGCCAGCGGCCGGCGCGATGCGGCGCGCAAGGGGGAAGGTGAAACGGAAGCGGCGAATGAGTTGCTCATGAAAACCTCCAGGAATGGATCAGGCGTTGCGGGAAGAACGGGTCGGGCCGTGGCGGGCGCGGTGAAGGCGGGTCGGGGGAGAACTGCTGGCGTGCCGGCCGACAGCGGAACGGCGTCGGGTGTGTGCGGATCACGGCGCCACCCTCGCGGCCATCTGCATCGGCGCGTGAGTCGGCACCACCGCCAATGCCGCGCGACCCGGCGCCTCGTTGCCGCTGCGCTGTGCCGTGTGTCCGGGCAGCCGGCGATAAACCTTCCAGGCGAAGGCTGCGCGCGCGGCGCTGCAGGCCTCGCCTTGCAGCTGGCTGCACGCGGCGTTGTAGGCGCCGACCGCATTCCAGGTGACACCGTGGCGGGCAAAGGTGTCGGCCAGCAGCCAGGCGCCCACCTGGATGTTGGTGCAGGGGTCGAAGAGTTGCGCCTCGCTGATGCCGTGCCGGGCGAGGTGCGGCAGGTGCGAACTGTTGACCTGCATCAGCCCGATGTCATAGGAGCCGGTGCGCTGCAGGTGCGAGCGGTTGACGGCCTTCGGGTCGAGGTTCGACTCCACCCGGGCAATGGCGTAGAGCAATGCTGCTTCCACGCCGTAGCGTTGCGCCGCCTCGTCCCAGCAGGCCCAGGTGCGCAGCGGCGCGCACAGAGACAGCACCCAAGCGACAAGAACTACAAGCTGCATGGCTCGACCCGATGCGGTTTGCGAGACACCGACAACGCCCGCGGGCCGTGAGGCGCCGGGCGGGCGACGAGGTCAGGGCCGGCGATGCGGCCAGGGTCGGGTTCGGGTCAGCCGGATGGCGTGCCGGCGAGGGCGGGTCGGTGGGCGGGTGGCCAGGGTTGGCTGACGGCGGGTGGGGTAGCGATGGGGGCGCGGACGACTCAGCCGCATCGGCTCAGCCGGACCGCGGCCCTCGCCATCGCGCCGCCCGGTCGGCCATGTTCAGCCTGGCCTGGCGCAGCACCAGCGCGTCGGCATCGCCGAACTGGCGGCACAGCGCCACGCAGGCGGTGGTCAGCTGGTCGAGCTGAAACTTGGGGTTGGGGTGGCGGTTGGCGGGCGAACGCTGCAGGGCGAGCAGCAGTTCGAACTGCGGCAGCCACATCGATTCGCGCCGGCGCGGCGTCAGCGGCGGGCGCAGGACGAGCTGCGTGCCCAGGAAATCGAAGATGCGCGCGGGCGCGTCGTCACGCAGGAACACCAGCGACACGCAGGCGCTGATCAGGTCTGGGAAACGGAAGGTCGGTGAGACGTTTGGCTCGCTGCGCAGCAGCTCGTAGAGCCATTCGTGCTCTTCGAGCCAGAGGCGGGTTTCGATGGTGCCGGGCTGCGCCGGTTCCAACGAGCCTTGGCTGATTGGCGCGGCGTCGTTCTGTCTCGTTGCTGGCAGGGCGAAGAACATGGCGCTTCCCTCGGGTCGGTGACTGCGACGTGCTCTGTCGAGCGCGTGACCGAAGGGTAGGAGCGCTGCAGCGGCGTGGCTGCTGAGAATCAGGCGTTTGTATGGGGGGTTTCGGCGTTGGGCCGGGATCCGCACGCGGTCGTACTGGATCAATGCGGGCGGCCAGGTTCGGACAGTTGGTGCAGTCGCGCGAGACTTCCCTTAAGACTGATCGCAGCCCTTCAAGTCATGTTGGCGTGTGACTGCGAACAGAGAGAGCAGTCATCGAGAGTCCTGGTCGGCATCGATCCAAACGCCGTCCTGCGCGCCTGATAGATTGACAGCATCATCGACCGGCACTCTGCGCGTTGGATCCTGCGGGTAAGCTTGGCCTAGACGAATACGCTCTACGATTCACCTTCGCCGCGCTTTCATTGCGCTCAGTAGGTTCGAGACCAGCAGACTTCGTTGGGTTACTTACGGGCTGCGCTCGGACCTCCCCTTTGCACCTGAAGGTTGGACCCAGTCGCCGGCGACCCTTGGTAGCCAAATTGAGGCGACGCTCAGGAGATCGGGCGCCACTTCGTGCGAAGTATCTCGACAATCGAAGAGGACATCGGCACCGCGCTGAACGCGCACCAGCGCGAAGGCTTCCGTCGTTGTGCGACTGTTGTCAAAGAAGATGGCCATGTCGGCTATCGGAGCGGCATGCGCAATCGCCGACTGGGTACGAGGAAATCTGGTGAGCAACTTGTCATGGGGTACGGCATGTCCACCTTGCTGTCGCCGGGTCATCACCCGAGCCGCAGAAAGCTCCGCTGACGTCAGTCCGACGAACAAGAGGACCACGAAGTACCCAGCCTCTTGCAACTCCACGATGTCGTCGGCCTTTGATTCGATCGTGCCGTCCTCGCGCCGTTGCCAGTGGGAGAACACCGTTTCGAACGCGAACGGTATCCGTTGGTCCATAACGAGCCGTTTGAAGGCCTTGACGCCGAGCTGAGACAACTCCTGCCAGCGGGAGTCCTCGTCGCGAAGCTTCTGTGCCCATGACGGCAGCATGCCAGCTTGATCGGGCACGGGAAGGATCGACGTGGTCAATCGATCGGCGTTTATCAAGGGCATCTGCAGCTTTTTGACCAGCCGCTCGTACCAGAGAGTGGACTTCCCGGAGCCGTTGTGCCCTGCTAACACGAACGCCGCAGGCCGCCCGTCTGTCGACCTCGTCGCGTCCCTTATCAGTCGATCAAGCGGCGGCGGCTTTCGACTCACGCTGTCTTACGTGACACCCTGAATCGGCCGTCGGCGCCAATTTTGCCAAGCTGCTTCGTCCCGTCCTGGGCTTCTCGCACCAGCATCCTGGCGTCGCCCGGCGCTACTGAATAGGCAAACACCTTCTGCGGCGCCGAACCACGGAATACGGACCCACGGGAGATGCCCGGAGACCGCAATGCGACTCCAGCCTTGGAAACGAGAACGGCGGCCTGGTCCGCAGGCTTCACCTGCGCCTCGATCGCATGGCCGATCTTTACCAAAACAAAGTCGGCGCCAATCGGAAGCTTCTTCGCAGAGCGCCACTGTGCCGCCGACAGCTTAGGGGCCGTGACCTTCGACTTGGAATTTGCCATGACTCGGTGATGCAGCAGGAACCGACGTATCGACGTCGGCGCTATTTGGCAAGAAGGCGCTGAGCGCGCTGGATGCGCTCACGCAAGCTGACCTGGAACGCCGGGTCTTTCGACCGACTCTCCACGTGGCTGGCGATCGCAGATCGGATCACTTCAGAGATCGGTTGGTTCTCGACATTAGCCACCGTCTCCAGCGCTTCCGCCTGCTCTTCCGAGAGGCGGATCGTCATCGCTTTGGCGCTTTTCATAGGAGCGATTCTGTGCCAAGTCACCGTGGTTGTCAAGAGTCAAGGTTGCGTGGTATCATGCAACCACGATGTCAACTGGAGCTGTGGCATGAGTACTGAAAACGAGGGGTTGGAAGCAGGTGTCTCCCACCCGAGAAAGATCAACATTCAGATCGATCGCGTTCACTACCAAGTCGACGTGGGCTCGATGACGGGCGCCCAACTGCGTGCCTTGCCCGCCACGCCCATCCCGGCAGACCGGGACCTCTTCCTCGTCGTGCCGGGCGGGTCGGATAAGAAGATTGCCGACGACGAATCGGTACCGCTGCACAACGGCGCCAGGTTCTTCACTGCTCCCGGACAGATCAACCCGGGCGCCTCGGATCGCCGGTACTGAGGGGGTGCGCCATGGCGCTGCCGCAACCTGAAGTTGAGTTTCTGGACAGCAGGGGTCTCGCGTACGCGGTCTCCGAAGAGGCGGGGATGACCTGCGTCGTCTTCGCGAACTACCGACTCCCCAGCGGGCTTAGTGCCAGCACTGCGGACCTACTCATTCGGCTGAGCCCGGGATTCCCGGACGTGCCGCCGGACATGTGGTGGTTCAGTCCTGGCATCTCGCGCACCGATGGCCGGGTCATTCCCGCGACCGATGTTACCGAACAACATCTCGGTCGTTCGTGGCAGCGTTGGTCTCGCCATCTGAACGCCAGCCAATGGCAATCCGGCATCGACAACCTGCAGACGTTCCTCGCCATGATCAACCGGGAAGTGGCCAGGTACGCCCAGGTGGAGTTGGTCAATTGACGGTCACCCTCGTACTGCCAGACTCGGTCTCGCACCAGATCGACGAAATCTCCAGGCATCCGCTGGAGACAGCCGGGGTGATACTTGTCAGCGTCGTGTCTTCAAGCGAGCAGGGGATCAGGCTGCTCGGGCGCGAGTACCACCCTGTTCCTCCAGGCGCGTACTTTCGCCGTCAGGAAGACTCATTGAGCATCGCATCGGATGGCTACGTGCGTGCGCTTGCGCGAGCGGAGGATCTTGGTGCGGCTGCGTTGTGGGTCCACACCCATCCTGGCGATGGATCCAGCCCGGAACCCAGTGATCACGATGCAGTCGTAGATCGCCAACTGGCCGAGACGTTTCGTCTTCGAACAGGTAGCGACCACTACGGTGCGTTGATCGTCAGCCCCAGCGGCGCCGGACTCAGGTTCTCAGGTCACGTTGCTGCGGACGGCGGCCCCAAACTTACGATCGACCGGCTGTGGTGCGTTGGCGATCGTTTTCGCTTGACGCACAGCATCTATCGACGTGTGCCTGAGAGCCTCAGCATGTTCGATCGCAATGTCCGTGCTTTCGGACCAGCCGTTCAGAACGCGCTTCGCGACTTGACCATTGGTTTGGTTGGATGCGGTGGAACGGGCTCGGCAGTGGCGGAGCAACTCGTTCGCCTCGGCGTGAGGCGCTTTGTCCTGCTGGATCCAGATACTCTCACTCAGTCGAACCTGACCAGGGTGTATGGCTCGCAGGCGACGGATGTCGGGCGGCGAAAAGTTGACATCTGCGCGCGCAACCTAAAGCGCATAGCACCGGATGTCGACTGCGAGTCCATGCCGGCAATGCTCACAACCTCCAGTGCAGCCAAGCGATTGATTCATTGCGATGTGGTGTTCGGATGCAGTGACGACAATGCGGGGAGGCTCGTGCTGTCTCGCATGCCGACCTACCTCCTCACCCCAGTGATCGACTGCGGTGTCTTGCTGTCGAGCCAGAGCGAGGGCGAACTGATCGGCATTGACGGGCGTGTGACCTTGGTGCTACCGGAGCATGCATGCCTGCTCTGCCGCGGTCGGATCGACTTGGCCAGAGCCTCCGCCGAACTCATGACACCGGACGAGCGCCGCAAACTGGCGGACGAAGGATACGCGCCAGCACTCGGAAGAGTTGAACCAGCTGTCGTGACGTTCACCTCGCTTGTTGCGTCTGCGGCGGTGAGCGAACTGCTCGAACGGCTCATCGGATATGGTCCAACACCGAGGCCTACCGAGATCCTTTTGCGATGCCACGAGCGCGAGATCTCCGTGAACCAGGCTACCTCGAGGCCAAAGCACTATTGCGATCCGGCCGCAGGAAAGGTTGGCAGAGGCCCCACTGACCCACTTTTCGACATGGCGTGGACACATTGAAGTTTTCGTGGACGGAATGGCTGCCATGGCGAAAATGGCGAGTCGCGGCACTCGTCGATGCAGCTGATGAAGTGCCTGAGCGGCTCCCGCCTCGGGTAGCTGTCTTGGTCGGGTCGACAGGACATCCCAAGTGGTTGGCTTTCGACTGTCCCTGCGGCGAGTCCCATCGCATCGTCGTTTCCTTGGATCCGCGCAATCGTCCGCACTGGAAAGTTTGCAACGCGCAGAAGCTTTCTCTTTGGCCAAGCATCGACGCCTGGCGCGGCAAGCGGCGTTGCCACTACGTCATGAAGGACGGTCGCGTGCGGTGGGTGTAACTGCCTCGGGAGGGAGCATGAAGAGTTCGACCAGCAAGGAACCGGAGAAGCTCGAGAAGGCGACGCAGTCCGGCGAAACTGGGGCGCCCCCAGCAGTCGTGGCGTCTCCTGGCAAGCCAGCGGTCCGGCCGCCATCGAAGACGCCGACGTTTCAGGCGATGCACGCTGCCCGGTACAAGCGACAGGAACTCATCAACAGCATCCAGGACCGCACCGGCAGAAAGCTCATCTGCTATGTCGCCGGGCATCAGGCCGAGATTTGCCGCGACGACACGATGTTCCTCGTCGACCTGCTTCACAACGTTCCTTCCAACGAGCCGCTGGACTTCCTGCTGCAGACACCGGGTGGTGACATTGACGCGGCCGAAAAGCTGATCAGCATGGTGCGCGGGAAGGCCGACAGCGCGTCACTCCGAATCATCGTGCCCGACTACGCGAAGAGCGCTGGAACCCTCATGGCCCTCGGTGCGGATGAGGTGCTGATGAGCGATAGCTCGGAGCTGGGCCCCATTGATCCGCAGATGGTGATGGACGATGGCAACGGAACGCGCATCACGATGCCGATCGTCAGCTACATCGAGGCCTACAAGGAGCACAGCGCTGCGTTGAGAAAAAGCCCGGAGGATCCGGTTGCGCAGATGATGCTCAGCAAGCTCGATCCGACCCGCGTCAAACACTTCGAGACGGTCATGCGGCGTGCGCGAATGATCGCCGAGGAACTGCTGCAGAAGGGAATGTTTCGAGTCAAGAGCGGCAACTTCACGAAGATCGCCGGAGACCTTCTCGATCCCGCTCGGTGGCCAACGCACGGCCAAATGATCAGCGCCGATGACGCGCTCGACATCGGCTTGACGGTTGACATTCGGCCCGCCGACGATCTGGAGTGGCAATTGTTCTGGCAGTTGTACTGCTACCAGCGGCTCGATCTTCTCGATCGGAACAAGCTGTTCGAGTCGAGTTTTGCGTCGCTGCCGGTTGGCTCGTAGACCCGATCGGGGTCTGTTCCGAATGGGCTGGCTAGGTCTGCCGGAAGCAGTCCTCCAATGCCAAATGTCGAGGCAAGCTCGAAGCCCTATGCCTTGCAGTCACTCACCCAGTGGCGCTGCTTCGCCCGCCAACCCCCGCCCCCTCAACGCCTCATACAACATCGCCGGCCCCAGCAGGATGTCCTTCAGCCCATCGCGCACCCGCTGCGAATCCAGCGCCTGCGTGCTCATCGTCGTGTGCGCCGCGAAGGCGTCGATGATGGCGTTCATCAGCTCGCTGTTCAGGTCGGGTGAATTGGCGAACTGCTCCTTCGAGTTGTTCGCCGCCTGCTCGGCCAGCACGTCCGATTCCAGCAGCTTGCCCTTGATCACGTTGTTCACGTAGACCAGCCGGTCGTCGTCGGTCAGCTCGCCCTGGAACAGGTCGTTCACGCGTTCGATGATGTCGGCCAGGTAGGCCTTCTCCTTCTCGCGCACTTCGCCGCCGCCGGCCTCGGTCAGCGGGTCCAGCGTCGGGTACTTGTCGCCTTGCAGCGCCAGCGTCTGCCTGCCGCGGTCGCGCAGCGTGTGGTGCGTCAGCAGCACCTTCGACAGGTCGATGCCTTCGCGCTCACGGCCAAACTCCAGCAGCGGCAGCAGCCGCTTGAAGAAGATGAAGCGCTTCTCGATCGCCGTGTTGCCGTAGTCGAAGATCTGCGACAGAAAGGCGTACATGCGCTGGAACGCGCCCATGTCGCCCTTGAACAGCTGCAGCGCATTCAGTTCGCCCTGCGCCGCGTCGGCCGCCGCTGCGTCGTTCACGGCCTGCGCTGCCCGCAGCCGGTCCTGCGCGGCCTTGTAGCGGTGCAGCAGGCGCGACACCACCGGCTCCAGCGCGCCGGTCAGCTCGCTCTGCTTCGCGTCGGGCTTCAGCTCCACCGCCACCACGCGCTCGACCTCGAACTCGTCGTAGTGGCCGGCCGCGTCGAGCTTGGCACGCAGGTCGAACACCAGGTGCGGGTCGGTCACGTCGGCCAGCGTGGCCGTGGCGTAGTAGGTCTGGAAGGCCTGCAGCACCTCCTGCGGATCGTTGACGAAGTCGACCACGTAGGTGGTGTCCTTCAGGCCGTGCGCGCCACGGTAGGCGCGGTTCAGCCGCGACAAGGTCTGCACGGCCTGGATGCCGGCCAGCCGCTTGTCCACGTACATGCCGCACAGCAGCGGTTGGTCGAAGCCGGTCTGGAACTTGTTGGCCACCAGCAGGATCTGGTATTCGTCGGTGCCGAAGGCCTCGCGCAGGTCGCGGCCGCGCAGGTGGGGGTTCAGCAGCGGGCTGGTCTCGCTGAACGGTTCCGGGCCCGAGGCGGGGTCGTGCACCTCGCCCGAGAACGCCACCAGCGTGCCGATCTTGTAGCCCTGCGCCTTGATGTACTTGTCGATGGCCAGCTGCCAGCGCACCACCTCCTGCCGGCTGCTCACCACCACCATCGCCTTGGCGTGGCCGTTCAGCAGCGGCTGTACGCTGTCGCGGTAGTGCTCCACCACCACCTGCACCTTCTGGCTGATGTTGTACGGGTGCAGCTTCACCCAGCGCATGATTCCCTTCAGCGCCTGGCTGCGTTCCACGGCCTTCTCGTCGTACTCCTGCCCGCCGTGCGCCAGCCTGAAGGCCAGCTTGTAGGGCGTGTAGTTCTTCAGCACGTCGAGGATGAAGCCTTCCTCGATGGCCTGGCGCATCGAATACACGTGGAAGGGTGCCGGCAGGTTGTCCGCTCCGGCAGGGCGCGTGGGGTCGGGCCGGGTGCCGAACAGTTCCAGCGTCTTGGCCTTGGGCGTGGCGGTGAAGGCCACGTAGGTGATGCCGCTGTCCGCCGCGCGGCCGGCCATCTGGGCCGCCAGCAGGTCTTCGGTGCCGACCTCGCCGCCATCGGCCAGCTCGCGCAGTTCGTCGGCCGACAGCACCTGCTTCAGCCGCGCCGCGGCCTCGCCGGTCTGCGACGAATGCGCCTCGTCGGCGATGACCGCGAAGCGCTTGCCCTGCGTGGCGGCCAGCTCCTGCACCGCCTTCAGCGCATGCGGGAAGGTCTGGATGGTGCAGACCACGATCTTCTTGCCGCCCGACAGCGCCGCGGCCAGCTCGCCGCTTTTGCTGCCCGCGTCGCCCTTGATGGTGGCCACCACGCCGGCGGTGCGCTCGAAGTCGAAGATCGCGTCCTGCAGCTGCGCATCGAGCACGTTGCGGTCGCTGACCACCAGCACCGTGTCGAACAGCTTGCGGTGCTGGGCATCGTGCAGGTCGGCCAGGAAGTGCGCGGCCCAGGCGATGGAATTGGTCTTGCCCGAGCCGGCCGAGTGCTGGATCAGGTACTTGCCGCCCGGGCCGTCGCGCAGCACGGCCGCCAGCAACTGCCGCGTGGCGTCGAGCTGGTGGTAGCGGGGGGTGATCACGGCCTTGAGCCGCTTCTTGTCGTCGCGCTGCGCCACCAGGTAGCGGCCGATGATCTCCAGCCAGCTGTCGCGCGCCCACACCTCGCGCCAAAGGTAGGCGGTGCGGTGGCCCTGCGGGTTGGGCGGGTTGCCGGCTGCGCCGCCGTCGCCGCGGTCGAAGGGCAGGAACGCGGTGTCCGCGCCCGCCAGCCGCGTGCTCATGCGCACGTGCTGGTGGCTCACCGCAAAGTGCACCAGCGCGCCGGACGGAAAACCCAGCAACGGCTCGACGTTGCGCCCCTGGCCCGAGCGCGCGTGCTTGACGACGGGGTCGCGGTCGAAGCGGTACTGGTCCACCGCGTCGTCCACGCTCTGCGTGAAATCGCTCTTCAGCTCGACCGTGGCCACCGGCAGGCCGTTGAGGAACAGCACCAGGTCGATGGCGTTCTCGTGGTGCAGCGAATAGCGCAGCTGCCGCACCACGCGCAGGCGGTTGGCGCCATAGCGCGCCAGCGTATCGGGGTTCATCGCCAGCGCCGGCTTGAACTGCGCCAGCGCCACCGGCTGGCGCAGGCCCAGCAGTTCCACGCCGTGGCGCAGCACGTCCAGCGTGCCGCGGTCGTCCAGGCTCTTGCGCAGGCGATCCAGCAGCGTGGCCTCGGCCGCCGCGCCGTGGTTCTTGGCCAGCGCGGCCCAGGCCGCCGGCTGGGTGGCCTGCACCCAGGCCAGCAGGTCGGCGGGGAAGAGGGCGCGGGCCCGGTCGTATCCGGCGGCGTCGCCCTCGGCATGCAGCCAGCCGGTGGCGGCCAGGTCGGCGCAGATCTCGTCTTCGAAGTGGACTTCGCGGTGCAGCGTCATGGCGCGTGGCGGGCGCAGAAGTCGGCCGGCGTCAGGATCGGGTAGCGCTCGGCCAGCGCGAGCAGGTCTTTGTCGCCGGTGACCAGCACGTCGGCGCCGGATGCCAGCAGGGCGGCAAGCACCGGTTCGTCCATGACATCGCGCACACCGGCTGCTGCGGCAGCGGACAGGGAGAGCAGATCGGGCCTGACGATCTCGGCGCGGAAGGCGAGGCCCTCGACGAGATCGCGGATGCCATCAGCCGACAAGGCCTTGAACGGCCCCAGTCTCGGCAGCACGCGCTCGCACTCGCTCAGGATCCATGGCGACAACACCACGTCCAGCGCACCGTTGTGCCATGCGGCCATGATGCGCCCCGGCGGTCCCGCCGGATAGGCCATGCCGGCCACGATGACGTTGGTGTCGAGCACCACCCGCATGGCGGATCAGCGGGCGCGCTTGCGGGTGGCGCCGGTCTTGCGCGCAGCAGTCGGTTTGGCAGGGGAGGAGGAGGTTGCCGGGGTGGTGCGCTTCGCTGCACGGCCCTTGGCGGCGGCAGCTTCGGCCTTCATCTCCTTGCGCACGGCCGATACGGCCGCATCGATTTCGGCCAAACCCTGCTCTTCGGGGATGCCTTCATAGCCCTTCGCGATGCGGTCGCACAGGGCATCGAAGCGGTCCTGCATGGCCCGGATGCGCTCGAACAGCGCGGCATCCACGAGCGCGGCGACCGGCTTGCCGTCCTTGGTGATGACGATGCTGTCGCGGCGGTACTGCACGCGGTTGAGCATGTCGCCCAGGTTCTGGCGCAAGGCGACGGCGGTGGCTTCGGTGATCACGGCAGACTCCCATGACCATCATGGTCAGTATGGTTCAGCTTAACACGAACGCGGCGGCGCGGAGGGGTGTTCGTCAGCCGTTGCCATGGCTTGCACCCGGGCCACGTGCGCTGCGGCGGACTCGACCACGTAGCGGCCGGCTGCGATGTCGGCGCGGGTCTCGGCCAGGGCGGATTCGACGGACGCGCTGTTGCGCACGTCGATCTGGCCGGTGACGGCGGCGGAGATGAGGGCGGTGCGACGTTCCAAGAGCAGCGCGACCGCGGTACTCGCGTCAGAAGTCAATGCTTCGGTCTTTCCAACCGCCTCCTCAATCATCCGCACGATCCCCAACTGCTCACTGATGGGTGGAACCGGGACCCGAAAATCGCAGACCTGGCCCGGGCTGATGTGCGGGACGCTTACCCCAGTAGTCTCAGGGCCGATGTGGTGTACGAACAAGCTCGATTCCAGCAGTTCAATCAGATATCCGGGGAGAAGTCCAGGACTTGGGTGGATGGACGCTACTCGTTGAAGCAACAGACAAGGCAAGTCTGCCGCGGATATCCTCGCCACCCGAGTGCCGTCACCGACAAATGGCCTATCCATTCCCAGAACCACGTCACCCGCTGACAGTGCGAATGCATCAAGGCCATCGTCTGGTTGGCGTTTCCAGTAGACCACCTCGTCCCACCTTAGCGCGCCGACGCCAACGTTGATTCCACGTAGGAGCCGCGTTTCCATGTCGTCCAGGGAGAACCCGGTAGACGGAAACGCGTAGCCAGAACGAACAGTGGCGAAGCGTCCCAGCCTGGCAACCTCCCAATGCGATGGCACCTTTCCCAACCACTCAACGCCGGAATCCTTCATCGGCGCCGCCGGGTTCAGACCCTTGGTGACCGAGTGCGCGATGACCGCCTGACGCTTTTCGTTCAGCAGCTCGATAAGCCGCTGCTGTTCGACGATCAATGCGTCGATCTTTGTGGTTTCGCGATTCAGGTAGGCCGCAATGGCACGCTGTTCATGCACGGGGGGGAATGGCGATGCGAATTCGACCAGACTCGCCTGCGGCAGGTTGTTCGCAAGGCCGGCGGCGCCACTGATTGCACACTCGATCTGCGCCCGAAGAAGGCGCGAGCCCAGGCACCATGCCAGGAATTGCTTGTCCACACGCTGGTTGACATGCAACCGAAACGTCTTGTCGGACAGCAGAAGCCGTGGCGGTGTGTCGTTCACAAGCGCAGCCGATCCAACGAGTTCGGGAGAACCGCTCGCGCGCGACATCAGCAGGTCGTTGGGCGCGACCTCCAGTTCAGGGGGCGCTTCAAGTTGACTTGGTAGCGCCTTGTTTTCAAGCGGGTTGAATCTGCCCCCATTGACGCAGCCAGTCTTCAGGACACCCCACTCGCCTTCCTCGGCAGGGCGGTTTTCGCACTCCGGGCTCCAACCCTGCTCGATGCGGTCGATCACGCGGCGCAGCTGAAGGACATCCCAATGCGCCGGCACCGCCCCGAGCCATTCGACCCCACTGTCCTTGTACCGCTCGTAGCGCCGCAACGTCATGCCGGCTCCGAGTCCAGCGTGGCCAGCAGCCCTTGAATGCGGCCGGTGACCTGGCGCAGCTCGGCATCGATTACCGCCAGCGGACGCGGCGGCTCGAAGACGTAGAAGTGCCGGTTGAACGGGATCTCGTAGCCGATCTTCGTCTTGTCGGGGTCGATCCAGGCGTCGGGCGCGTGGGGTTTGACCTCGCGCTCGAAGTAGCTCTGCACGTCTTCGGACAGCGGCACGTTCTCGGTGTCGCGCAGCGCGGCGTCGGGCTGCGGCTTGCCCTTCTGCTTGCCCTTGTCGCCGAGCAGCACGCGGCCGTCGGCATCGCGCAGCGGGCGCTCGACGGTGATGCTGCGGTAGCCGAAGTCCTGATTGCGGAAGGTGCGCGACAGCGGCGCCCGCTTCAGCTTGCCGCCGGCCGGCGCGGCGGGCAGCGGTGAACCCGCGGGCACGAGCTGGCTGCCGACCGCCTTGCCCTGGGCGTCGAGCAGCGTCACCCAGTCCGCCTCGACGAAGCCGCCGAACAGGCGCGTGACATCGGCGATGTGCGCCTCGCTCATCTCCTTGCGCTTGGCGCCCAGGCTCTTGCGCATCTTCTGCCAGAAGCCGCTGGCGTCGATAAGTTGCAGCTTGCCCTTGCGCGCCGCCGGCTTGCGGTTGCTCAACACCCACACGTAGGTGGCGATGCCGGTGTTGTAGAACATGTCGGTGGGCAGGCCGATGATGGCCTCGACCAGATCGTTCTCCAGCACGTAGCGGCGGATCTCGCTTTCGCCGCTGCCGGCGCCGCCGGTGAACAGCGGCGAGCCGTTGAGCACGATGGCGAAGCGGCTGCCGCCGTCCTTGGTAGGGCGCATCTTGCTCAGCAGGTGCAGCAGGAACAGCAGCGAGCCGTCCGACACGCGCGGCAGGCCGGGGCCGAAGCGGCCGCTGTAGCCGAGCTTCTGGTACTCGTCGCGGATGGCCTTCTCGATCTTCTTCCACTCCACGCCGAACGGCGGGTTCGACAGCATGTAGTCGAACAGCTTGCCCAGCAGGCCGTCGTCGGACAGGGTGTTGCCGAGCACGATGTGGCTGATGTCCTGGCCGCGGATCAGCATGTCGGCCTTGCAGATGGCGTAGGACTCGGGGTTGAGTTCCTGGCCGAACAGCGTCAGCCGCGCCTTGGGGTTCAGCTGCGCCAGGTACTCGGCCGCCACCGACAGCATGCCGCCGGTGCCGCCGGTGGGGTCGTACAGGGTGCGCACCACGCCGGGTTGGCTGAGCACGTCGCTGTCTTCGATGAACAGCAGGTCCACCATCAGGCGGATCACCTCGCGCGGCGTGAAGTGCTCGCCGGCGGTTTCGTTGCTGATCTCGGCGAACTTGCGGATGAGCTCCTCGAAGACGGCGCCCATCTGGGTGTTGCCCACCGCCTTGGGGTGCAGGTCCACCTGCGCGAAGCGCTGCGTCACCTGGTACAGCAGCCCGGCCTTGGCCAGGCGCTCGATCTGCACATAGAAGTCGAAGCACTCGAAGATGTCGCGCACGTCGGCCGAGAAGGCCTGGATGTAGGCGTAGAGGTTCTCCTTGATGTGGTCGGCGTCGCCGACCAGCTTCTTCATGTCCAGCGGCGAGGTGTTGAAGAACTTCAGGTCGCCGGTGGCGCGCAGCAGGAAGGGATCGGGGTTGACGCCGAGCTTCTGGCGCCTGGCCAGTTCGGCCAGCACCGCCGGCTTGGTGGCCTCGAGCACGCAGTCGAGCCGGCGCAGCACGGTGAAGGGCAGGATGACCTTGCCGTACTCCGACTGCTTGTAGTCGCCGCGCAGCAGGTCGGCGACCGACCAGATGAAGGCGGAGAGGGCGGGTTGGTTCATGGGCGGGAGGATATCTGCCCCCGCCATCGCACAGCGCCGATGCCGCGTCGGTTCCAGCGCAGCCTGATCGTTGTGCCCGGCAATGTGCCGCATTTGCGATACACTGGCTCTGTGAAGACCGCCACCATTCCATCCGTCCGCGTCGAGCCCGAGTTCCGCGCCGAGGTGGAGGCGGTGCTGACCGAGGGCGAAACCCTGTCCGAGTTCGTCGAAGCCTCGGTGCGGGCCAACGTCGAGCGCCGCCGCATCCACGCGGAGTTCATCGCGCGGGGCCTGCGTTCGCGCGATGAAGCGCGGCGGACCGGTGACTATGTCGATGCAGACGTGGTCATCCGGGGGCTGCAGCGCAAGCTCGACGCCGCGCGCAGCCGGGTGGCGAAGTCGCGCAAGTGAGCTTCCGGGTCCGGCTGACGCGGGACGCCGAGGCGGACGTTCAGCGGCTGTTCGACTTTGTTCTCGAACGTGAACTGGCTCGCGAAGGCGGTGACCTGAGACTGCCGAAACTGGCCATCGACGCGCTGCGGGCCGGCATCGCAACGCTGAAGACCTCGCCGTTCACATGCCGCAAGGCTGCCCAGAGCCCCTTTCTTCGGGAGCTGGTCATTCCTTTCGGCAGGACAGGCTATGTCGCCCTGTTCGAGATCGAGGATGCCTCGAATGTCGTCGTGGTCGCCGTGCGTCACCAGCTCGAGGACGACTACCACTGACGCCAGGACACGATGGTTGCAGCATCGAGCTATGCCCGCCGGTGAAAACTCGCCAGCGCCCGGCTCATCAGCACGCCGATGGCGATCGGAATGGCGGGCATCACGAGAGGATGCAGGGTCACGGGAACCACGAACCCGACTACGCTGGCGCAGGCGACGACGATCGCCAGGCAGGCATGCAGCGCGAACAGCTCCGGGTCGTGCTGCCGGAACTCCTTGGACTTGATCACCCGCTTGATCGCACCGTCCACCAGCACCGCCAACGCGAACGCTGCCAGCCACGGCAGCCATTCCAGCAAGGTCGACAGCCTGAAGGCCGCCAGCAGCACCAGCGCGTCGATGGAGCGGAAGTAGGTGTTGTCGAACAGCCGCTGGTTGACCGAGGCCATCTCGTGGGCCACCGCGCCCCCCAAGGCGCTGGACCGTGGCGCGTCGGCCACCGAAGGCACGGGTGTGGCCTGGCGTGCCGCGTCCTGCATGCCCAGGGCCCGCGAGAGGATGCGCAAGGCGGGCGCTTCGCCCCAGAACGCGGCCGTGGCCTGGTGCTCGATGCGCAGTTGATCCAGAAAGCGTTCCGGCGGGTGTGCCGAGGGCAGGTACAGCACCAGCACCAGCAGGCACAACAACGAAACGACCGCGACGACACGGATCACGGCACCTGACCGGGGCTGAGTTCTGGCGCCTGCCCGCGACTGGACACCGCGGCGGGCGCCGTCGCATCCGGATCGAGGATCGGAAACCGCCCCTTGATGATCCGCCCGCCCGACACCGAGGCGAAGT
>DAORHX010000015.1:0-23152 GCA_035438245.1 Rubrivivax sp. | reverse complement strand
GCAACGTGCCCTGGTTCACCGTGCGCGCCGCGGACTTTGCCAACCCGGTGCTGGCCCATGAACTGCTGGATGCCTACGGCGAGGATCGTGGAGACGGGCGGCACCTCTACCGCTTCCCGGTCGTGTTTCCGTCGGACCACTGGCAGACCGTGATGCCGCATGAGCTGGCGGCCTGGGGCAGCCACGACAAGCGCTACTGGTCGGAGTATTCGGCCGATGGCCGTGTGCGCCACTGCATGTGCCATGCAGCGGTGCCACTGGACAGGCATGGGCGGCACGCCGTCCGTCTCTTCGGCGGACGCAAGGCGGTCCTGCGCGAGGCCAACGGCGGCATCTGCGAGCCCGAGGCTTGCCGCGAATACCAGCAGCGCGAGTGCAACCTCAGCGGCCGATTCCTGTTCTTCGTGCCGGGCATCCGTTCGCTCAGCGCCTTCGAGCTGCACACGAGCAGCTTCTATGCGATGAACGCCGCGATCCAGAAGTTCGAGACCGTCGGCTTCCTGCGCGGCGGGCGCATCTCGGGTTTCCTGGACCGCCAGCGCACGCCGTTCTACCTGTCCAAGCGCCTGATGGAGGTGAGCCACATCGACGAGCAGGGCGTCGCCGTGCGCGTGCCGCAGTGGATCATCGAGCTGGAGGCGCCGGTGGACGTGTGTGCGTTGTTGCGCGACCGCGAGGACGATGAGGCCGTCATCGCGCAGGCCCAGGTGGCCTGCGAGGCGCTAGCGGGTGCTTCCTCGGAACTGGTGGCGCCCGTCGACGAGATGGAGCCGGCCGGGCCTGGCGATGAACCGGTATTGGCCAAGGTCATTGCGCTGGCGACCGCGATGGGCATCGACGCGGCCGACTTCGACCGCTACGCGGCGCAGCGCTGGGGCCCGGGCTGGAAGCTGAACGCGCGCGGTCGCCGCCGTGCCTGGGACGAACTGCAGCGCCACCGCAACGACGCCGAAGGCTACGCCGACAAGGTCGCTGCCATCCTTCGGGGGGTGTCATGAAGGGAGAGGGCGCGCTGCGGGTGGCGCACTTCTCCGACCTGCACTACGGGCCGCGCAACCTGGACGAGGCCGACCGCTGCTTCGCCGCCGCCATCGAGCGCGCCCTGGTTTTGGGGGCACAGGCGGCGGTGATCTCCGGCGACAGCACCGACCATGCGCTGGACCTGCATTCGCCCGCCGCGGTGGCGCTGGTCAACCGGGTGCGGTGCCTCGCGGACCACTGTCCGGTACTGATGCTGCAGGGCACCTGGTCGCATGAACCGTCGGGTACCTTGTCGGTGTTCAGGAAGCTGGGTGGACGCTACGCCGTGCACGTGGCCGACTGCATCGGGCAGGTCGGTCTGAGCACGGCGGGCCGCTGGGTCGCATCGACGGGCTGGTGTTTCGAGCGCCTGCCCGAGGGGCTGAGGGCGCTCGTCTCGTGCTTGCCCACGGTCAACCGCGCGGCCGTGGCCGCGGCAGCGGGTGCCGCGGACGCGGCGGGTGCGACCGGCGAACACATTGCGGCGTTGCTGCGCGGTCTGGCGCCGGTGCATACGCAGGCGCGAGCGCTCGGGCTGCCTACCTTGCTGGTGTCCCACGGCACCGTGTTCGACTGCCTCTCCGAGCACGGTGTGCCGATGGCCGGCTTCGACCACGAGTTCACGACCGGCGGCTTGTTCGACGCGGGTGCGCAGGCGGTGCTGCTGGGCCACATCCACCGCCATCAGCGCTGGGAGTCCGGTGGCGGCGTCGGGCGGCAATGCGTCGCCTATGCCGGGTCCATCGGCCGCTTCCACCACGGCGAGGCGGGCGACAAGGGCTTCCTGTTCTGGCACATCGCGGCGCACGCCGCCGCGTGCCGACTCGAAGCCACTCCGGCACGCCGTACGCTCGACATCCAGTTCGACGGCAAGCCTGAGCAGTGGCCTGCCGCTGCAGGGGCGCTGCCAGCTCCTGGGGGATGCGCGCGAGGCCACGAGCCTGATGCCGTCGGCAAGGGCAGAGATCGACGTTCTTGCCGAAGAGCGGGCAGGGCTGCTGCGCGACATCGGGCTGTTGGCGCCCCAGGCCGCGCAGTTCCAGGATTCCACGGCCGCGCTCAGGGACGCGGAACACCGGGCGGCCACGGCGGCGGCGCGCGAGACCGACCTCCGCGCGCTTGCCGGGCGAAGGGCCGAGCTGCTGCGCGCCCAGGACGATCAGGCGGCGCTGCTGGAGGAGTTGCAGGCCCTGCAGAGGGCAGAGACTGGCGGCGAATCCGAGGACGAGCGCGCGGAGCGACAGGCGATCGCCGCGGGTCGAGAGCAGAGCAACCGGCAGCGGGATGCCCGCCATGGGGCGCATCGCGCCGACGGCATCGTCGTCGAGCAGATGCTGGCGACGCTGCCGCCAGGCTTCGACGCGCGACGCCTGGCCGATGCGGCGGCGCGTGTCTCGGCGGCGCGGCGCGGGCTCGAGCAAGCGGAACAGGTGCCTGTGGCAGCGCTCGCGGACCTGCACAAGTGCCAAGCTGCCGACGCGGAGCTTTGCCGCCACGAACGGCGGCGCCTGGACCTCGACGCGTCGATCGCCCGCGTGCAGAGCCGCTTGGCCGACTGGCTGCTGTTCGCACGCTGCATGAGCCACGACGGCTTGATCGCACTGGCGATCGAGGACGCGGGGCCCGCGCTGTCGGGCTTGGCGAACGATCTTCTGCTGGCCTGCTACGGCGCGCGCTTCACGGTGGCGATCCGCACGCAAGTCGAAACGGCAAAGGGAGAATCGCGCGAAGGCTTCGACATCGTGGTTCACGACAGCGAGTCGGGGGACCACAAGAGCGTCGCCCTGATGAGCGGCGGCGAGCGGGTGTGGATCAACGAATGCCTGACGCGCGCCGTGGCGCTCCATCTGGCCCAGCAGTCGCAGCGGCGCTACGGCACGCTCTTCTGCGACGAGGCCGACGGTGCCCTCGATGCCGAGCGCAAGCGCATGTTCATCGCGATGAAGCGCAAGGTGCTCGAACTGGGCGGCTACGTGCGCGAGTTCTTCGTCTCGCAGACGCCCGAGCTGACGGCGATGGCGGACGCGGTGATCGACCTGGATCGCATGGCGTTGACCTCGGGGCAGGGCGCGCTGGACGCCGTTGCCATGAGCGCTGCGGCGGCAGCGAGGCCAGGACCGTAGCGGCCTGGCCTCGCGAAGTTGATCACTGCAGCGTCAGTCGGAGAAAGCCTGCCAGTGCCGGCTCATGAGGTCGGCTCGAACTCGCCGAAGGTTTGGATGCTGGCGAGCACGGTGCCGTGCGGGTCGAATTTCAGCCAGACGATGCCGGCGCGCTCGGCGACTTCGAACAGGTGCGCGAGGTCGGCCTCCAGCGGTGTGTCGTAGCGGGGCGAACCGACGTAGACGAAGCCCCCGGTCGGCGTCGGATAGGCGTTGACGGACAAGCGGTTCTCCTGCAGGAGCTGGCGCGTGCGGGCTGTAAGGTGCGCGGCGGACAGCACGGCGATCGGCTCCGCAAGCTCGCGCAGGCGCCTCATTGCATGATCGCTCATATCGTGCTCCCGCCGGCGCGACGCACCTGCCGACGCTTTCGTGCGCCGGTGGAAGTCGATGCCGCAATCGCGGCAGCGGTACCAGCGCAATGAGCCGAGTTGGCCGAGGGGCAGGCCGCGGCCCGGGCAGACCGGACAGGCAGGCGGGTTCATCGATGTGCGGATGGACATGGTGTATTCCTTCGTGGGATCCGAAAGGGCGCCTGCCCGCCAGGGCGAGCCGCCCCTCCGGGGTTGTGGTCGATGGCGGCTGATCGCCGCAGGTCAGATCAGGCCGCGCTCGGCAAAGCTGGTCGCGCGGTCGCCGGCCACGATGAAGTGGTCGAGGATGCGGACGTCCACCAGCGCCAGCGCCGCCTTCAGCGTCTGCGTGAGATGCTCGTCGGCACGGCTCGGCTCGGCCGAGCCGCTCGGGTGGTTGTGCGCCAGCACCACTGCGGCCGCGTTGCGCTGCAGGGCGCTCTTCACGACTTCGCGCGGGTAGACCGAGGTTTGCGTCAGCGTGCCGCGGAACATCTCGGCCGCACTGAGCAGGCGGTTCTGAGAGTCCAGGAACAGCACGATGAAGACCTCGTGCTGCAGCCCGGCGCAGTGCAGGCGCAGCCAGTCGCGCAGCGCCTGCGGCGAGTGCATCACCGGATTGGCGCGTAGCTGCGCCTGCATGTCGCGCAGCAGCAGTTCGCGCGCCACGCCGAGCTTGCGTGCGAGCAAGGCATCGCTGGTTTCGGCGTCGACCGCGGCGGCGCCGAAGCAGGGCGACTCGAGGTCATTCACTTGATCGGCTCGCGGGTGGTCCGCGGGCACGACCGGGGCAAGCAAGGCGCCGATCAGTTCGGCGCGCGACAGGGCAGAGAAGTTCTGCATGGCGTTCTCCATGGGTTCATCGAAGGACGAACGGGAACGCCGCCCCAGCCGGGAACGGGTTCCCGAGCGGGTGGCGCGCGAAGGCGCCTTGAGAGAAGGAGGCAGGCGACGACTGCGACGCCTGGTCGGGGCAGGGTGGCGTGGCGCAGGCGCCACGCGCCACCCGACGCACGCGCTTCGAGTCGCACCGCAGGTCGAGTGGAGTCGATCTGGCCTGCGACTTGAGGGCTCGGTGCATTCAGCGCTTGCGCTTGGGTGCCGATCGGCGCGAGCATCCTGGCAAGACCTCGATATGGCGCTCCAGATGATTCGCCTTGGCATGCAGATTCGCCTGACCCGGCCCGAAGCCGAGCGGCTGCGCCGGCTCACCGACATCGAGCCGGTGGACATCCGGTCGCAGGCCGACCTCGATGCCTACGTGGCGCGCTGCAAGGCCCACTACTGGGGCCACTCGCGCGACACGCAGTTCCTGCATTGGCTGATCGACCAGGAGCGTGCGCGGCTCGTCGCCGCGGCGTGAAGGGCGCCCCGAAGCGCGATGGCTTCGGGGCAAAGACCGATCGAAGCAGGGCGGTCCGGGGGTCAGCCGGTTCGTGCCATACCGGGTTCCGGCGCAGCGGAATCTGCCGGCCCCGCATGGCTTGTCGACTCCGCAAAGGAAGCATGGGCCTGCTCGATGGCCGCGTCGCGCCGCAGTTGTCGCACCTTTGCGCCCGCAGGCTCGCGCCGGGCCTCGGGGAGGCACTCGACGAGCAGGTCGAATGCGCGCGCTGCTCCTTGCCGCAGCGCACGCAGCGGCTCGGCGACGATCACGCGGCAGCCAAGTCGGACGAACTGCCCGATCCGCTTGTTGCGCTGGGTGCGCGCCTTGTGCGCGCGCAGCGACTCGCGGCAACGCAGGTAGAGCGCCAGGTGCTCATGGCGTGCCTGCGTGTCGGCATCGAGTTGGGTCAACACCTCGGCGGCGATGTCGGGATTGCCGGCCTGCCGGTAGAAGCGGACCCAGCTGCGGTCCTCTTCGATCGCCACGGCCGAACGCTTCGGCTTGCGCGGCGCTGGGTAAGGCTTGTCGATCATCACGGTGTTTGCTCCGACAGACGACCGGCTCAAGCCAGGGCCGAAGCGGCACCTGCCACACGATCACGCGTCGCGACGCCGGCCACGAAGCTGACGGGACGCAGCAAAGCCGCCACCGGCGGCGACGGCAGGATCGGCACGCGGGCGCGGCCGGATCCGCCCAGCAGCACACCGACGGGCTGCAGCGCTCCGATTGTTTGGAATGCACTCATCGCAGTTCTCCTTCATGAAGCGAAGGGGAACGCGCGCTCCCGGCGGGGAACAGGGTTCCCCGTTTGGGATGCTTCAGGCCCATGGGGCCGAAGCGGCTTGGGTGGCGACGCCGTGGCTGAAGGGCCCGGCTCGCCATGGAAAAAGGCCCGCGGTCTGACGATCGGGGCCTTGCTCGGCGCTCAGGTTCACGCTGCTTAAGGCAGCGCAGGCCTTCGCGCATGAAGCCGGCCGGAGTCGGCTTCACTATCTCCACACCCGCACGATGACGGGTGCCGTCCACGGACCGCCAGCAGCGGCCCGACCGGGTATGACCCGGCGCCATAAAGGCGGGTAACGACCGCAACGCCAGCCAGGCTGGACTTCGGCGGGACCGAGGCCCCGGGGAAGGCTTTGCAGGCTCGATGCCCACAGACAAGCGAAGGGAGTGTGGCGCGTGCCGGGTCGGCCGGACAAGGGCCGTGATGCCTGATGCCGTGAATGCCACGCACAAGGGCGCTGATGCGGCGGCGGTTGCGCGTGGCGGGCTCGAACGTCGCTGCCGCACGCGGTGCCGGCAGCGTGTCGCTGGTCGAGGGCGCTCCGCGACAATGAGTCCCATGGACAAGAAGCTCGCGAAGGATTTCCGCTCGTTTGCCGACCTGGCCGCGGCCTACGAGCGGGACCGGGACTACCGCATCGTCCAGCGGCGTTGTCCTGGCTCCTCCGTGGCGGTCGTGGCGCCGCACGGTGGCAGCATCGAGGCCCACACTTCGGATATCGCCCGCGACATCGCCGGCCAGGCGTTCAACCTCTACCTGTTAGAGGGCCTGCTCAAGGCCGGCAACTTCGCGGCGCTGCACCTGTCGAGCGCTCGCTTCGACGAACCGGCCTGCCTCGCCTTGCTCGCCGGCTGCGACCAGGTGGTGACGGTGCATGGTTGCGGGAGCCCCGGCGAGGTGGTGCTGATGGGCGGCCGGGACGCGGGCCTTCGGGAAGCGATCGCGTCGCGCCTGCGTGCGCTTGGCCTGAGCTGCGAGGACGGGCCGGCAGGTCTCGATGCGATGGATCCCCGCAACGTATGCAATCGGGGGCGCAGCGGTGCCGGCGTGCAACTGGAGTTGTCGCTGGAACTGCGCCGCTCGCCGCGGCGGGCGCTGCTGATCCGGGCGGTGCGCGAGGCGTTGTTGCCGGTTTTAGCCATGGTTGACAAAATTGACATAGGAGACAAAGGGGACTAGACTCGCTGCTGCCTGTCGCAAGGAGCCCCCTCATGCCCAACACCATGGAGTTCATCGCCGATCGCCTGCCAAGGGTGACGGTGGAGGAGGTACGCCGGTTTGCCGACGCCGTGGAGATCCGCGACGCCGCGGCCTTCGCGGCCGAGCTGGAGGTGTTTATGCAGGAGCGGCTGGAGCGGGCCGAGCTGCCCGCATCGCTCAAAGTGGTGGCCGCCCGGCAGGCCGTGCAGAACACCTTGGCCCGCAAGGCCTCAGCCCTGCGGGCGGCCAGGCGCTGGACGCCGGGAGACACCGACATCCAGCGCGGCCGGGCGGCGATGCTGGAAGCCTACGATCGGCCGCACAACCTGCCGTTGCCGGAGTTCGCCCGGCTGGCGAACAAGGTCCGCCAGCAGATCTACAAGGACATCGATGCAGGCCGGCTGCTGGCGCTGAACGTCGGGCCACGCGGCCGCAAGCTGCCCGACTGGCAGCTCGATCCTGTGAAACAACGGCTGACCCAGGCCGTGCTGCAGCGAGCGGCCGGGGTCGACGCGTGGACGCTGTACCGCGCCTTGTCCGAACCGCTGGAGGGACTGCATGGCCGTGCTCCGGTCGACGCCGTGACCGAGGATTCGATCGATGCGGTGGCCCGGGCCGTCTTCAGCGTGCTGAGCCTGCATTGACCGCTGGAGCGCATGGGCCCGCTCCCGACGAGGCGCATCGACGCAGGAGAGTTGCTGCAGCACGTGAGCCGCGTCGCCTACCGGGGCGAGCCATTGCACTACGGGCGCGATGGCACGAATCGGTTTGACGCGGCCGACAAGAGCTACGGTGTGCTGTATCTGGGCCTCTCGCTGCCCACGGCCTTGATGGAATCGGTGTTCCATGGACACCGATGGGACCGCGACGAGAAACGCTCGATTGCGCTGGCCGAGGTCCACAGTCGGCTGGTCCGCGCCATCGGCGTGCTGGAGGACCTGGAACTCGCGGACCTCACGGCACCGGGCGTCATGGCCGCTCACTTCGGGCTGAATCTGGAGCAGTTGGCGAGCCGCGGCTACCAGCACACGCAGCGGATCTCGGGCGAGATCCATGCCATGCGGGGAGCCGATGGGCTGCCTGCGTTCGACGGTGTGCTCTACCCCTCCAGAAACAACTATCCGGAGCAGGGCATCGCGCTCTTCGATCGGGCCGAACACAAGGTCGAAGTCGTCGACGACATCGACCTGGTCGACCACCTGGACTGGCCGAGTTTTGTCGAGGACTATCGCATCGGCGTCGAGCCCGACCCCGGGCCGCCGGGCGCCGAAGCCGCGGGAGAGCAGCCAGGCTGAAGGCCGTTGACGGGGAGCGAAGCCGAGGGATGCTGAGGGCATCAGCCTACCCAGGAACGCTCCATGGCAGCCACCTCCAGACTCGCTCATCACCTCCGTCAAGCGCTACAAGAGGAAGGCTACCGTGTCCACTGCGGCGGGCGCGATGACAGTCCTGAACTCGCCGGCCGCTTCTGGTTCACATGGTCCGTCGCCGGCATGGCCGACTGCGAAGTGGGGCCGAGTTGCGCAGGCTCCTGGGAGGCCTGGGCCGGCGCACTGGACCACCGACTCGCAAACAGCCGGATCGCGATGCATCGCGTCGATGCCGCGTCCATGCCGCTGGCGCCGTTCCATGCCGCGACGCTCGAGATCGTTCGCACGCACTTCGGGGAGGAAAACGGCGACATGTTCTGGCTGTCCATCAAGCGTCGGGACCGCGCGCCGGTACACGATTGGCGCGAACTGCAGCAGATCAAGAACATGATCGTCGGAGACGAACACGAGGGCTTCGAGGTCTACCCCGCGGAATCGCGGCTGGTGGACACGGCCAACCAGTACCACGTTTGGGTGTTCGTGGACCCCGCGGTAAGACTGCCGGTGGGCTATGGCCAGCGGGAGGTAATGGACTGCGGCGCGGCGGCGGCGGTCGGTGCATGGCAGCGCGGCTTCGGTACGTTGCTGTGCTGAGGTACCGTCAACAGAAGATGGCCCCTCACCGCTGTGGCGGGGAGGGGCCAAGCCGCTGTCACGCGGCGTGCCGTGCGTCCTCGGCATCCAGCCGGCTGGCGCCGGCCAAATCCTTGTCGAGGTCGAGCTGCTTCTGCAGGCCGCGTTGCCGGATCAGCAGGCCGGCCAGGCGCTCCTGCTGCTCGAAAGGACGCTCGAGCTCGATGCGCAGATCGGCGAGGCGCTTGACGCGCAGCCCGAGCTGGTCGCGCGCCGCGTCGCGCTGCTGAGGCACCGACTCCAACGCTGCGAGCAGCGCCGACACCAGCCCCGCCGCGGTCTGATAGGTCTCTGCGTCGTAGCGGCAATGCCCTTCGAGGTACAGACTCGGCACCTCGCCGGCACGCGCAGCGCGCAACCCGAGCTCGAAGCCTGCGAAGCAGCCGATGCGGTGATCGACCGTGCCTGCCCCATCCTTCGTGGCGCGCACCAGCTGGCGCAGACCTTCGCCGATCGCTTCGGCACCGCGCAGTTGCTTTCCGCCCAACTCGATGCGCATGTCGCCAGCCGGTGCCGGCTCGGCGCGAAGACAGTCCTGCTCCATCAGCGCCAGCTTGCGCTGCAGCGACTCGATCAGCATCGGCAGTCGCGACACCTCGCTCTCGTTCGCATAGCGCTGGTTGCGCCATACCGAGAACAATGTCGACAGCTTGGCCACTTCGGCATCCACGCCGGCCTTCTCGATCACGAGCGGGTTGCCCGAGGCCAGCGCCTTCACTTCGGCGTAGGACAGCGCCGCCAGTTCCACGTCCTCGATCGAACGCAGCCCCTTGTCGCCGCTCATCACCTGGGCGATGAAGCGCGCCTTGGTTTCGAGGGCCTGCCACATGTAGCTGTCGAAGCTGCCTTCGGTGACGTAGCGGAAGATCTCCACGTCCTCGCACTCGTTGCCCTGGCGCAGGATGCGCCCTTCACGCTGTTCCACGTCGCAGGGCCGCCAGGGCGCGTCCAGGTGGTGCAGCGCCGCCAGCCGGGTCTGCACGTTGGTGCCGATGCCCATCTTCGCGGTCGATCCGAGCAGCACCCGCACACGGCCTTCGCGCACGGCCTTGAACAGCGTGGCCTTTTGCGCATCGCTGTCGGCGTCGTGCACGAATGCGATCTCCTGAGCCGGCACGCCGGCCTCCACCAGGCGCTGCTTCAGATCGTCGTAGACGCTGAATGACTTGCCTTCCTTCGGCGACGACAGGTCGCAGAACACCAGCTGCGCGCCGCGGAACGCTTTGGTGCGCTCACGCACCGCCAGCACTTCCTTGATGCAGGCCGCAACCTTGCCTTGCGCATCGAAGCGCGCTCCCGGCTCCACCAACCGGAAATCCAGCGCGGCCTTGCGGCCGTCGGTGGTCACCGCGAGCATGTTGTCCCGCTGCGGCTTGACGTGGCCCATGCGTATCGCTTCCGCGCGCTCGACCAGCGTGCGCACGTAAGCCTTCAGCACGCTGCTCGCCGGGCAAGCCACGATGCGCGGCTTGCCGCCGCGCTGCGCCGGCACCGGCAGCTGCAGCATCTCTGCCGTGCGGATGTCGGCGACCTCGCCGAACACCGCCATGAGCTCGGGCACGTTGATGAAGCGCGCGAAACGCGTGTTCATGCGGTAGTCGCTGCCGTCGGGTGCGATCTCAAGCGCCGTGACGCTCTCGCCGAAAGTGGCCGCCCAGGCGTCGAACTGCTGCAGCCCGAGCGCCTCCAGCCTTCGGGGCTGCAGGTAGCGCATCATCGTGTGCACCTCGGCCATCGTGTTGGCCACTGGCGTGGCGGTGGCGAAGACCACGCCGCGCTGCGCGCCGCCGTGCAGTCGCATGGTGTAGCGCGTCTTCAGGAACAGGTCGAAGGCCCGCTCCGAATTCGCCAGCGGCAGGCCGGCGACGCGCGTCATCTTCGTGAACCGGTACAGGTTCTTGAACAGGTGGGCCTCGTCGACGAAGAGCGTGTCGATGCCGAGCTGTTCCCAGCTCAGCAGATCGTCCTTCCTCGTATCGGCCAGCAGCCTCTCCAGCCGCACCGTCCAGTTCTTCTTCATCGCTTCGAGCTGCTTGACGATCCGGTTGCCCCGGTCGTTGCGCCGCTCGGCGCGCACTGCCATCTCGATTTCCATGACGATCTCCTTGATGAAGGTTTCAGTGAATGCCGGCGACATGCGGATGCGCTCGAAGCTCGAGTGCGTGATGACCACCGCGTCCCAGTCGCCCGTGGCGATGCGCGACACCAGCTCGCGCCGGCGGTCGCCCTCCAGGTCTTCCTTGCCCGCCATCAGCACGGCGGCATTCGGGTACAGCCGCGCAAACTCGGCCGTGTACTGCGCCAGCATGTGGTTCGGCACCACGTGGCAAGGCTTGGCCGCGAGGCCGAGGCGCCGCAGCTCCATGCCGGCGATCGCGCAGACCGCGGTCTTGCCGGCGCCGACGACGTGGAACAGCCCGGTGTTGCCGGACTGCACGATGCGCCAAACGGCGTCCCGCTGGTGCGGGTGCAGCGCGTAGCAGCGCGAGAACCCCGGCAGCTTCAGGTGCGAACCGTCGAACTGCCGCGGCCGCGTGGCGTTGAACAGGTCGTTGTAGGTTCGGCACAGCCGCTCGCGGCGCTCCAGATTCTCGAAGGCCCAGGCCGCGAAGCGCTCCTTGATCAGCGCCAGCTTCTCGCGTGCGGCCAGCGTCTCGTCGGGATTGACGATCATGCGGTCGCTCTCCGGGTCCGGGTCGCGGACCGTCGGTACCTGCACGTTCAGTGCGCACTGCATGAGCTCGATGGCGTTCAGCCGCGAGGTGCCGAACTCCTGGGTCACCTTGACGTTCTGGCGCGCGCTCCATTCGGGGTAGCGCACCGACCAGGCCCCGGCCTGCGCCGAGTAGCCCACTTCGCAATCCTTCTGCTCCAGCAGCTGCCGGATGAAGTCTTCGACGTCGGCGGCGGGAATCCACACCGCGCCCAGACGCGGCTCGATCGAAGCCGGCGGCAGATCCTTGGGTTGCACCCGTTCGAGCGCTGCCACGTTGCGTGCGCAGTTCCTGCCGGCGGCCAGCGCCTGCCTGAGCTTGGTCTTGACTTCGCCGGCCAGATAGTCGTCGGCCGTCTTCCACTGCTCGTCCCCGGGGTCCAGGAACACCAGCCCTCGTTCGGTCAATGCGTCCAGCACCGCTCGTGGCGGCGCCGACAGCAACCGGCCCATCCAGACCGGGTCGACCCGGCCGCGCCATTGCACCGAGGCGGCGAGCGCCTCTTCCGGCTCGGCCGCGGCTTCGGGCTCGACAATTTTCGTCAGCGTCCGGCGGCTGAACAGCGCTGCCTTGGCGGCGGTTTCGGCTTCTTCGTCGTAGTGCTCCAGCGACAGCAACAGCGGATAGTCCGGGTCGCGTCGGAACGCGAGCGCGTTGCCGCGGTTCGACAGGCAGCCGAAGCGCGCCACATAGCGGTCGTAGCTGCCGTTCAGCATGGCCCGCTCCTGGCGCATCCGGCTGTCGTCAGCGTCCGCCAACTGCAGATCGAGCAGCGCCCGTGCGTGGTCGCGTATCGCGCACATCCCGGAAACCCGGGCACGTTGCGTGGCGTTCAGCCGGTCGTGGATGTCGACCAGCAGGCCGTCCTCCACGCGATGCACGCGGCCATGGTGGAGATGGTGACTACCAGGCTTCGCGCCGCCGACCGCGGGCGCTACTGTGCGCCGCGCCGGCGTGTCTTCCGGAGCCGCCGCTTTGTAGACGCCGCGCGGCAGCAGGTCGATGTGCCGCCGCAACTCGTCGGCGAGGTCGCCGTCGAACACTGCCGTCGGCACCGGCTCGTGGCCATTGCTCTCCTGGCGAATGCGGCCGATGCAGAACTCGGGATGCGCCGCGTACCACTGGTTGATCTGCAGGTAGCGCTCGCCGCAGCGTGGATCGCGCAACGAATCGGGCACCATGCTCAGGCCCAGCCAGGCCTGCTCGGTGGTCTCGGCAGGCACGCGCTTGCGCAGGAACAGGACGTCCGTCTGCACCTCGGTGGAGGCGATCTCGGTGAAGGCTCCACGCGGCAGGCGGATCGCCCCCAGCAGCACCGCCTGTGACGCGAGGTAGCGCCGCACGCTGTCGTCCCAGGCATCCAGCGTGTGGCTGCTGGTGATGAAACAAGCCAGCCCACCGGGCCGCAGCAGGTCGAGCGTGCGGCCGAGGAAATAGTTGTGGATGCTGAAACGCCCGTACGGCCGGTTGCTCGAATCGGCCACCTGGTAGGCGCCGAAGGGCACGTTGCCGATGGCCAGGTCGTACCAGCCGTCGGGCAGGGGCGTCTTCTCGAACGCGCCGATGCGTACGTCCACGCCGCCGGCGCTGTACAGCGCCTGTAGCATCCGCCCCGAAAGGCGGTCGATCTCGACGGCGGTGACCCGGCAATGCTCGACCAGTGCTGTTGGCATCGCGCCGATGAAGTGGCCGATGCCGGCGCTGGGTTCGAGCACGCGGCCACCCGCGAATCCGAAGCCCTGGACCGCCTGCCACATCGCCTCGATCACGAAGACCGGCGTGTAGTGGCTGTTGTTGACCGACGCTCGCGCCGACGCGTAGTCGTCCTCGGCCAGGGTGTCGCGCAGTCGCGCGGCACGGCGTGCCCAGGCCGGCTCAGGCGCCTCGAGGTTGAAGCTCGCGGGCAGACCGCTCCAGCCGGTGTAGCGCAGCAGCGTGCTGCGCGCGTCGCCGTCCGGTGCACGGTCTGCCGTTTCGAGTTGGCGCAGCGTGTCGATCGCGGCCAGGTTGGCCTCGAACTTCGCGACCGCGCCGCTGGGAACGCCGAGGCCGGCGAGCGGCAGCCGAGGCCAGCTTGGCCGATGCGCGGCGGGCGTTGTCGATTCGCTCGGCCGCCACGGGGGCAGCGACCGCAGAGGTTCGTGCTCCTCGTCGTCCGGCTCCTCGTCGAGCGGCGGATCAGGAGGAACGGGTGGCATAGGCGGCGCGAAGGCCGCGGCAGGCTCCGGCTCGAAGCCGGGCAGCCAGGACGAAGGCTCGGGGATGCGGGCCATGCGGTTCTCCGTGGGGACGACGGAGGCGCACCTGCCCCGCGGGGAAGTGCTTCCCCGTCAGGGTGGATGGATGGCCAAGCGTGTGCGCGGGCGCCACGATTGGCAGGCTCGGGCCGCATGACGCGGCAATTCGTTCAGCTGCTGCGGCGGGGCCGTGCGACACCGGTTCCGGTGGGCAGGCCGTGGGGGCAGGAACAGGAGAGGCGGGTATCGACCGCGACGCCGACGAGTCGGAAGCGGCTGGCGCGAAGCGCATTGCCGCGGCGGGCAGGCTCGATGCCTGCAGGTAGCCGTCGCACTGTGCGCGCAGTGGCGGGCCTTGGGCTGCGGCGTCGTCGGTCGCCACGGTGAAGCGCCGTCATTTGCGGCGCACTGCGGTGGCGAAAAGCGCCCGATGCTGCCGCTGCACTCGGTACTTGATGGCGCGCCGCCTCATGGGAACCTGATTGCGCGGGCCGATGTGGTGCCCGCCCTCATTCAGGAGCCCCTTCATGAAACTCTCCAAGCAGGAACTGGACGCCGTGATCGCGGCATCGCCGCGCACTTTCGTGCCTTTCAACAAGCTGGTCATCTCGCCGAACTACCAGGTGCGGCAAGAAGATCCCGCGGGTTCGATGCCGCTCGGCGAACTGGCGGCGTCCATCGAGGCCGCGGGACTGCTGCACAACCTGGTCGTCGTGCGCGGCGCGCGCGGCCTGCACGAGGTCTGCGCCGGCGGGCGTCGTCTGCGGGCGATGGCGATGCTGGTGGAGAAGGGCCGCTGGCCCGAGAACCAGCCGGTGCCGGTGCTCGTGGTGCCGGCCGAGCAGGCATTGATGGCCAGCCTGATCGAGAACGTCGAGCGCCAGGCCCTGAATCCGGCGGACGAGTTCACGGCCTTCGCCCGGCTCATCGACGCCGGCCGCTCGGTCGAGGACGTAGCTGCTGTCTTCGGCGTCACGCCGCAGGTCGTCAAGCGCCGGCTCAAGCTGGCCGCCGTGTCACCCGTGCTGCTGGCGCTGTTTCGGGAAGGCGGGATCGGTCTGGATTGCCTGATGGTGCTGGCCTCGATCGACGATCCGGCGCGGCAAGCGGAACTCTGGCAGCGGCTGCCCGAATGGAACCGCAGCGCGGAACAGCTGCGCCGCATTGTGACGCGGGGCGAGGTCGAATCGGATCGCGATGGGCTGGCGATCTTCGTCACCGTGCCTGTGTACGAAGCCGCAGGCGGCCCGGTACGGCGCGACCTGTTCAGCGACGAGGGCAAGGTCTACCTGCAGGACGCGGCGCTGCTCGAACGGCTGGCCCTGGACAAGCTGCAGGAGCCGGCCCGCGAGGTCGCCACCGAAGGCTGGAAGTGGGTCGACGTGCGGGCGCGCTATGTCTACGAAGACTACGTGCGGCATGGCGAAGTGCGCCGCGCCCGCCGCATGCCGAGTGCCGAAGAAGCGTCGCGCCACGCGCAGCTCGAAGCCGAGCTCGAGTCGCTGCACGCGCGCATGGAGGCGCTCGCGGACGAAGATGGCGACGAGAACGAGTCCACGCTGATGGAAGCGGAAGACGATCGTTTGCAGCGCGAACTGGATGCCCTCGAAGATGCGCTGACGGTCTTCCCGTCGGACCTGGTGGAGCAGGCCGGTTGCGTGGTGTTCGTGGGACGCAGCGGCGCGGTCGAAGTCAAGCGCGGGCTGGTCCGGCCGGTGGATCGGGATGCGCTGGTGCAGGCCGCAAGGCAGTCCGTCCCCCGCGAGACTGAGGCGGGTTCTGCTCTGGTGAGCCTGCCCAAGGGCGGGACCCGCTCCGCCCACTCCGAGAAGCTGATGCGCAGCCTGACCGCGCACCGTGTCGCAGCGATCCAGGCGGAACTGCTGTTGCGCCCGGACGTTGCGCTGGCGGCGATCACGGCACAGCTGGCCGTCAAGCTGCTCAGGGACGGTCTCCGGCGCTATCGGGGCAGCGACGAAGCGCTGACGGTGAGCGCGACCGAAACGCACGACGCGCTGCGGCGCGAGTGCGCGAACATGGCTGGCGGCGAAGGATGGAAGCTGATGGAGCAGGCCCGCGCCGAGTGGATCGCACGCCTTCCCGAGGATGGCGCGGCGCTGCTGTCGTGGCTGCTGGCGCAGGAGCGCGCCACCGTGGTCGAGCTGCTGACTTTCCTCGTGGCTTCCACTGTCACGGGCGTCGACGGTGTCGAGCGCGAACGCCAGAGCACGGACGCGCTGGCTCGGGCGCTCGCACTCGACATGCGCCGCTGGTGGAAAGCTGGGGCGGCCTCGTACTTCAACCACGTGTCGAAGGCGACGACGCTCGCTGCGGTGACCGAAGCTGCCGGCGCCAATGCCGCCGCAACGCTGGCCGGGCTGAAGAAGGACGGGGCCGCGGCGGGTGCGGAGCAGCTGCTGGCCGAAAGCGGCTGGCTTCCACGTTGCCTGCGCACGGAGGCACCGGCGGGTGGGAGCGCAGGAGTGCAGACGGTGTAGGCGGCCACGGCCGGTGGGGGCGAGGACGGCCGGGAGTACGAGCAGGTTGACGCCGATCAGGTCGACTGATTGCGCTGGCAACTGCATCAGCCATTCCTCATGCGCTGGGCGGGCCTTCCGTGGCGGCGGGCGGCCCGCTCCGCTCGGACGGCCTGCTGTGCACGGCGGTGGCCTGACTTAAATAGGCGTTGGTGATCTGGATCCTGCCGTGACCCAGCAGGGCGGCCACGCTGCGCCGCGCAGCGGCATCCACGTCGTTGGGAATGGCTGGGCCGCCCGACACCGGCGGCGCGTGACCGGTTGCCGTGGAGTAGCGGTCGGCCGCGAACTGGTGGCGCAGCCCATGAGGAACGACGCGCAGGTCGCGCTTCGTGATGCCGAAGCGCTCCATCACGTAACGCAGCCGACGCATGGCCTGAAGCAGCGTCAGGTTCGGATTGCTGACGCTGCCCTGGGGCCCCTTGGCCACGTGCTGGGCGTAGGTGAGGGCGTGGCGGCACAAGGCGTCGTCGATCGGGAGGTAGCGCTGCCGGCCGCCCTTCGTGCCGCGGTGGGTATCGAGGTACTCGTCGGCTGCGTCCGCATCTTCTCGATCCGCTCCCGATTTACCTGCGGCCTGGCACGCGGTCACCACGTCGACGTGCGGGCGCAGCATCAGGCTCTCCTTGAAGCGCAGTCCGAAGGCGAGCATCAGCCACAGGCACGCTGCCGCATGCACGTCGTAGCCCTCGACATTGCGGACGACCGCAGCGACATCGACGCCGGCTCCACGCCAGGACTTGTCCTCAGTCGTCACACCGCTGCGCCGGTACAGCGCAGGGTCGTCGAAATATGCCTGGATCGGCTTCAGCAGTTTCGGCTTGCCGATCCAGCCGGTGAAGGTTTTGAGGTGCGAGTAGTAGGTCGGGATCGTGGCCGGCGCCAAGCGGCCCGCCTTGGCCTCGGCGCACCAGTGTGCCAGCACGAAGTCGGCATGGCGTCCACTGAAGGAACGCGGGTCGAGCTTGAAGGCCTTGACCGGGTTGTCGCGCAGGAAGCGGAACACCCACACGCACAGCCGGCCGCGCGCCTGCGCGGTGCGATGGCCGACCCCCTTGTCCTTGACGGCATGTTCCCAGTTGTGCCGGCGCAGGATCAGCGCCAGCACATGCATGCAGCGCTGCGGCTGCAGCGGCAGGGTGTCGAGCTCGACAGAAGGCGAATCGTTGCGGGACATGGTGACCTCCGAGTGACGGTGGATCGAGGGAATCGCAGTGGTCGCCACGGTTCGGACGGCAGCGCCGCCAGGCAGTTCGTAAAAGTGATCGCCTTGCACACGCTGCGTACACGCGTGGCTGCCCGCTCGGGGCGGACCGCAACGCCGGCTCGGCCTTGAGGCCGAAGGCGCGCGTGGCAGGTGTGCGGGCGTCACCCGTACAGCGGTCCATCGAGGGACCGCATGCGGAGATTCCAACCGGACCGCGTAGCGCCACCGCAGCCAACGCGGTGGGCGATCCGTTCACGCCAGGTCCCGCAGCACCGGTCGAGCCGGTGGAAGCGGGTCGCGACTCGCTCAAGGGCGGTCGCGGCGCGTGATGCTGGAATGTCTGGAAAACAAGGCGGCTGCCCGAAGGCACGCCGCGGTCCATGGCCTCGGAGGGCACATGGTTGGCTGAAGCGGTGAACTTGCGGATCGAAGTCCGCGTGGATCCGGGGCTCGGGGCCCGCGGTGACCGAGGTCACCGAACTGGGGGCTTCCTTCGACGCGGCGACTGAGCACTGCGCCCGGTGCGGAAGCTACCGGCTTGACGCGTGCGAATCATGCGGTAGGGCGCGTGCGATTTCAAGCTCAAAAAGTGCCGATGAGCGCGCCGTGAGCGCGGGCCGCTCAGCGCGTGAGAGGGGTTGACAGGCCTTTTGCCTACCTCTGCCTCCGAAGCGACCGCCGCGGCGCGGCGTGTCGGATCGAGGCGCGACGAGAGCCCTTGACGAACGACGATCGAGTGCGACCGTGGAGCGACTTGCGGAGGCACGTGGATGGGCGTCGAGAAGTCGAGTGGCTGCGAGACCAGCATTCGACCGCGGTCGCCCTCAGGAGCGACCCGATCGCGAAAGCCCATCCGAATGAGCCAGGTTCCGCGTGGAAGCGAGGCATCGACAGATCGATGCTCGGAGGGTTCACAGATCGTTCGGAGGATTTCCATGACAGCAGTCGTCAGGGCCATCGATGTCGGCTTCGGCTACACCAAGTTCACCACGGGCGGCAGCGGCAGCGACATCCGCTGCGCCAGCTTTCCGTCACTCGCGTGCCTCAGCACGCGAGACCCATCGGCATCGTTGGGCGCGGAGCGCCGGCGGACCTTCGCGATTCCCATCAAGAGCGTGTTCTACGAGGTCGGGCCGGACGTTGCTCTCGCGGGCGATGGCTTTCGCGCCACGCAGATTCACCATCGTTACATCGACACGCCGGAGTACCTGGCGCTGGCGCGCGGCGCCCTGCGCTCGATGAAGGTGGACCACATCGATCTGCTCGTGGTCGGCCTGCCGGTGGCGACCTTCGCTGCCGACAAGGCGGCGCTCGAGAAGCTGATGACGGGACGGCATGACGTGGGCGGCGGCAAGACGGTGCAGGTGCGCAAGGCGCTGGCCATGGCCCAGCCGCACGGCGCGCTGATCGACTATGCGGACCGGCACGATCGCGTGCTGGCGATGCAGGACGAACAGAGCCTGGTCATCGACCCGGGCTCGCGCACCTTCGACTGGCTGCTGGCCAGGGGCATGAAGCTATCGCACAAGCGCAGCCATTCGGTGGATCGCGGCGTGGCCGACATCCTGAACCTGATCGCCGACGACGTGAGCACGGAGATCGGCACGCCCTACACCAGCCTGGACAGCATCGACCACGCGCTGCGAACCGGCAAGGCCCTGACCGTGTACCAGAAGAGCTACCAGCTCTCGCGCATGAAGCCGATGGTCGAGAGCATCGCCCGGCAGGCGGTCGCGGCCATGATGCGCCGTATCGGCCCGACCTACGACGTGCACAACGTGATCCTGGTCGGTGGCGGGGCGTTCCTGTTTCGCAAGGCGGTGAAGCAGGCCTTTACATCGCACGACATCCTGGAAGTGAAGGAGCCGATGTTCGCCAACGTGCGCGGCTACCAGATCGCCGGCGTCAACTATGTGGTGGCAGCGCAGGGCGCGGGCGTGGGCGCCGAGCAGGGGGTGCAGGTATGAAAGCCGCCGACACCAAGTCCGATCCCGGCATCAGGCTGCTTTTCGAGATGTCACGCGACGACAACCCGCGGCTCTTCGACGACCTGATGCGGTTCAACAAGGGGCCCAAGCGAGTCAACCGCCTGCGGTTCCTGGCACATGAAGGCCTGCTGGCCCAGCAATGGCTTCTCGGCATGACTGGTCCGGCGCCTGCGGTCGCGACCGCAAAGGCGTCGCGTTCCGGCAGCGACGTAGCCGTGGCGCGCCAGACCAGCCAGGCGTTCGAGATCGGCAGTGGCGAGGCGGAGGTGTGATGGGCCGCCGCGAGAAGCAACGAACAGTCAGCGCTTCGACACTGTCGCAGATGGGCGTGTGCGAGCGGCTGGTCGTTTTCGAGCACCGGGCGGGAAAGCGGCTGACGGCGTCGCAGAAGGTTGCCCTGCAACGTGGGCTGCAGGCGCATCAGCGGTTCGCGTTGGAGGGCCTGCTGCAAGGCTCGTCGACAGGCCGCTCCTTCATCGACACGAAGGTCTTCGCCGAGAGGCTTGAGGCATGGGTTCTTCGGTGCCTTCGGGATCGGATCCTGCGGCGTACGCCCGGCGGAAGGCTCCCTGGCCACTACAGATGCACGCTGGCCGCAAGTCCGTTGATGAACGGCTGGTCCCTCCTGAGGGGCATTGTGCAAGCAATGTCGAAGCCGATCGCTTTGCTCTTCAGTCGCTTCGCCAGCGCACTGGGGAACGGCAATGTGGACTGAAGTATGGATCGGTGTTTCCATTGCTGCCATGGTGATGGCCGCCGGTTGGTCGGCGATGCGCTTCGCGCGGCTCTGCTGGGCGCAGGTGCCGGCTTGGCTGCCTGAGCAACTTCGAGGCGACACCTTGGCCTACGCCGAGCGAGTTTTCCGGACCGCCGAACCCCCGCTCGTTGTCGCACGCGTGGATCGGGCCTACCGGGGCAAGTATGGACTGGTCACGCTCGTTGAACTGAAGTCCAGAGGCGAAGTCCGAATCTACGCCTCTGACATCATCGAACTCTCGGCGCAGCGGCTTGCGCTGTCGAGCGAGACCGGCGCACCGGTTTCAACGGCCGCGTTCGTAGCCGTGGAGTCGCATGGTCGCCGCGAGGCATTGCCGGTGAGCTTGATGACGGCAGGCGAGGTCCAGGCTCTCGCGCGAAGGCGCGAAGACTTGCTTGCCGGGCGGCTCGTTCCTCGACATGCGTCTCATCCGGGGTTATGCGCGGGTTGCCACTGGCGGACGCGCTGCTGGCCTGAGGCTCCGGGTCGGGAGGCGCGCGGACTCTCAAGGAAAGCAGTAGGGCGCACGGTTCGTCCTCGAAGATCACAGATCGTCACATCGAGGCCAAGGTGACCAACGCCACGATGCGAATGTTGGCGGAAAAAGTGTCATGCGGCAATTGCTCCAAGGAGCTGCGATCTGCGTCGAACCCACTTCCTCCGTACCGAGTGTCGGTCCTGCGCTGGAGGGCTCGGTTCAGCCCGATTCGTAGCTGTGTTCTCGGTGGCGAGGTTTTTCTGCAAGTGCTTGCCCAACGCCTCCCAGGCTTCCAGCTTCTGCTGGGCAAAGTCGTAGTGCAGGTAGTGGCGTCGAACCTTGCTGCCAGGCAGGACGTGGTTCTGGCACCTGTCGATCGTATCCGGGACGATGCCAAGCCCTTGCATCATCGTGGCCCCAGTCCGTCTCATGTCGTGGGGAGTCCATGCGCCATTTCTTCCTCCAGAGAGCACCAAGCTGTTGTCGTTGCAGCGGCAGCGGAGCTCTTTGCGCTTCTTGAATTGGATCTGCCTGTCTCCTACTTGCTTCGCCATGGTCTTGGGGTTCAGGGAATCCTTGCCGTTGCTTGCCGGGAAACACCACTCCGACGTGCCGGTCAGCCTGTGAAGTTCCCTGAACTTTGCAAGCGCGAACTCAGAGAGAAAGACGAGCCACTCCACCTTGGTCTTCGTGTCTTCGGCCGGGACGAGCCACTCCCCGGCATCGAGATCGACGTTCTCCCAGCGTGCCTTCATGAGTTCTCCGATTCGGCACAGCGTTGAGAGCGATATCCACATCGCGATCTGCGTCTGCTTCTGAACGGGGCGTATCGCGCGGCGGCGATCCGGCGCCGATGCGTAGTCCGCTTCCGTTCTTGCAAAGATGTCGCGCAGTTCGCGGATCTCCGCACCGTCCAGAACGCGCTCGACAATGCGCGGTTTGTAGCCCACAGGAACCACGCTCTTCAAGTCCACGAGTTCGGCTGGGTTGCCTTCCACAAGGAGGGGGCGCCAGGGCTTGCGTTTCTCGGCCCAGCGATACATCTGCCGCAGGTCGGCAAGCAGCATTGCTGCCAGGCCCGCACACTTCCGTTGCCTGCCGACTTTGCGCAAGGCGTCGCGAAGATGCACGTCGGTCGTTTGCCTGACTTCAAGGTGGCCAAGAGGCGGCAGAAGATCCTTCTCGAACAATCGGCGAAGCTCGGCGTTGCCATCGGACCGTACCACCCCGTTCGCGATCCATGCTTCGAACATCTCGCGGTTCGTCCGCCGTTCGGCGAGTTGCCGCTGCGTCTCAGCGATGACGGCTGCTACTTTGGCTTGAGCCTCGATGCGAGAGGCCTTTCTGTGGTCACTCGGGTTGGTGCCAGCCCTGACGAGATCGCGCGCGCGGTCGCGCTCCAGACGGATGCCATCGAGGGAAGCTGCAGGCCAGGTGCCACATTGATGCCACGTGACCCTGCGCTCCCACTTGAACGCGTATTTGAAGCGGATCGAGACCTCGTCGTCCGAGTTCACTCGGACCTCTCCCGACAGGCCATCCCCGTCACTGAGGGTGTCGCCGCGCCATGCCTTGGGCACCGATTTCAACTCGAGCACCGTCCACTTGCGGCCTCTACCGGCTTTGGGGTGCCGAGTCATGCTGGATCTCCTGCGCCGCGTCTGAGGGGTAAACCCAGGGGTAAACCGGAAAACCGGCTCGGACGGATTTCAGTGCAACCTCATGACACTAAGAGTCGATCTTAACACATTGATTATAAAAAGAAAATGTCAGATCATGACGGATCAGTACGTTTCATGGAAAATCACGGATACTTGTTTGACATGGTGGGGGTCGTTGGTTCGAGTCCAATCGCGCCTACCAATTCGGTAGACGGAACAAGCACCTGGCATTCATGCCCGGTGCTTTTTTCTTGGCAGGTACGCACAAGGCAGGAGCTTCGCTGCGCACAGTGTTGGACTCACACGAACCTGGCGGCTTGCTGGCGCTCGACGGCCCGACGGGCAGACCGATGTGCTTGCAGCGGCCATTGCAGCCGGCTGGCTTGCGCAGAACAACACCGTCGCCGCCATGAAAGCCCTGCTGGTCGACGATCACACGCTGTTCAGCGAGGGCCTGGCCCTGCTGATGAGCCAGGCCTTCGAAGGCATCGAGTGCCTGCAGGCGGCGTCGCTGGCGCAGGCGCTGGCCTGCGGCGCGCAGCACCCGGACCTGAGCCTGGTGCTGCTCGACCTGGGCCTGCCCGACAGCCGGGGGCTGGAGGGCCTGAGCCGGCTGCGCCAGGCGCTGCCCGGGCCGGCGCTGGTGGTGCTGTCGGCCGACGAT
>DAORHX010000014.1:0-23387 GCA_035438245.1 Rubrivivax sp. | reverse complement strand
CGGCGCCGCCGTGCTGTACCTGTGCGTGCGCGCGGTGCTGCCCGCGCAGGCCGTGCCTGCCACCGCGCCTTCGCAGGCGCTGCACGGGCTGGGCGACCCGACGCCGTGGCTGCTGGGCGTCTGCTTCGCCGTCTACACCTTGCAGTGGATGGCGATGATGGTCTGGCTGCCGACCTTCCTGCACGACGACCTTGGTTTCGGCCTCGCCGGTGCGAGCGCGGCGGTGGCCGCGGTGATCGTGGTCAATGCGCCCGGCAACTGGCTCGGCGGCTGGCTGTCCGGGCGCGGCGTCGCGCCCTATCTGCTCGTGCTGGTGCCGGCGCTGGTGATGGGCGCGACCGGCGCGCTGGCATTCGCCGGCGCCAACGATGCGGTGGTCCGGCTGGGGTTGTGTCTGGTGTTCTCGTTCGTAGGCGGTGTCCTGCCGGCGTCGATCTACGCCTGCCTGCCGGCCGTTGCGGCACGGCGGCGCAACTTCGGCACGGTGAACGGCCTGGCGGTGCAGGCGTCCAACCTGGGGGCGCTTGTCGGCCCACCGCTCGCCGCGGCGATGGTCGGGCTGGACGGCTGGCGCGGCGTGGGCCTGGCCTATGCCGCCGCCACGGCGCTGTCGGTGCTGGCCATCGTGCTGGCCGCCCGCGCACCCGAGCTGCGGGGGCTGGCGATGGAGGCGTCGAAGCATGGCTGAGCGCCGACCCGCGGCGGCGGCGCGGATCACTCAGGCCGAGCGCAGCGAGCGCATGCGCCGGCGCGTCCTCGATGCGGCGTTCGAGGTGCTGCGCGAGCGCGGTTGCGCCGGCTTCACCACCGCCGAGGTGGCACGCCGCGCGGGCGTATCGCGCGGCGCCCAGGTGCATCACTTCCCGAGCAAGCACGAGCTCGTGACCGCGGCGATGGAGCATGTCTTCTCGATCGCGCTCGCCGACGGGCTGGCTCTCGCCGCTGCCGCGCAGCGCTCCGGGCAGCCGCTGCAGACGCTGCTGCGCGATGCGCAGGCGTTCTACTTCAGCGATTCCTTCTACGTCGGCCTGGACATGCTGCTGTCGGGCGCCAAGGACCCGGCGCTGGCGGAGGCGGGCGTGCGCGTGGTGCGCGACTACCGCCGCCCAGTCGAGCGGGCATGGCTCGAGGTGATGCGCAGCCTGGGACTGCCGCCGGACCTTTCCGAGGACCTGCTGCTGCTCACTGTCAGCCTGGTGCGGGGCCTGGGCATCCGCAATCTGTGGGCCTCGGAGCCGGAACATGTCGCGCGCCTGCTCGACCTGTGGCAGCGGATGCTGTCGGCCTACGCGGCATCCCAGCGGAGCGGCGTTGCACAGCGCACCGCCGTCGGCACATGAACGGCGCCGCGTGCATCGATGTGCACACCCATGTCGTGCCGGAGGACTTTCCGGCGTATCTCGGCCGCCGCGTCGGCGCGCGCTGGCCGGGCATGGCGCCGGCACACGCCTGCCACCGCCACGTGATGCTCGACGGCAAGGTGTACCGCACCGTGTCCCACCAGTGCTGGGACTGTGCGGTGCGCCTGGCCGACATGGATGCGATGGGGGTCGGCCGCCAGGTGCTCTCGCCGATGCCCGAGCTGCTGTCGTACTGGCTCGACGGCGAGGACGCGCAGGTGCTCGCGCGCTACGTCAACGAGCGCATCGCCGAGATGGTGCAGCGGGCGCCGCGGCGCCTGAGCGGGCTCGGCGCCGTGCCGCTGCAGGATGTGGAGCGTGCGATTGCCGAACTCGACCACGCGGTGCACCAGCTGGGCTTGGCCGGCGTGGAGATCGGCAGCAACATCGACGGCGTCGCGCTCGGCGACGCCCGCCTGCTGCCGTTCTTCGAGGCCGCCGAGCGCTGGGGCGCGGCGATCTTCGTCCATGCGCTGCGGCCGGCCGGCATGGAGCGGCTGGTCGGCCCGCCGATCCTCGAGCAGGTGCTGGCGTTTCCCGGTGAAGTCGGCCTGGCCGCCGCTTCGCTGCTCACCGGGGGCACGCTGGCGCGCTGCCCGCGCCTGCGCATCGCGTTCAGCCATGGCGGCGGGACGCTGGCGCAACTGCTGCCGCGGCTGCAACACGGCTGGGAGACGTTTCCGGCGCTGCGCGAGCAGATGACCGTCGCTCCCCGCGAGGCGGCGCGCGCGCTCTACGTCGACGACCTGACCTACGACGACACTACCATCGAATACCTCGTGCGCACCTTCGGCGCCACGCAGGTGATGGTCGGCAGCGACTATCCGTTCGCGATCATGGACCGCGCACCGGCGGCACGCGCCGGCGCTCTGCCTCTCGACGTTCGGGCACGGCACCTGTTGGTGAGGGACAACGCCGAGCGCTGGCTCGGCCTGACCAGCGCGGCACCTGCGGGTCAACGGGCACGGTCCAATCAACGTCAAAAAGGATGAATCACGGTAACTCTTGGCTCGATGTGCGGCACACACGATGCACGCCTTCAACTCCCCGTCGGCCGCAAGCTCGCGCCGAGCTGGCACATCAACTCATGCGCAGACGCGCTCGCCGATCGGGTGCCCCACCGTCGCAAACCCCGCCGCGCCGCGGGCTACTGCGCCACGCCCGTCGCCCAGGCCTTGCGGAGCAATCGGCCGCAGTAGGCCGAGGCCACCCCGGCTGTGCGGGCGAAATCCTGCCGCGCGACGATGCCGTAGTAGCGCTTGTCCGCGTCGACCCACGGATAGAAGCCGAACGCGCCTGCGCTGCTGAAGGCGCCATCGCCGACCGCCGGGTCGCTCTCGACCCAGTGGCCTACCGAGTACTGCCAGCTTTCGCTGGTGGGGATGGGCGTGCTCAGCGCGCTGCCGTTGCAGGTCAGTGGGTTGGTGCAGACCGGGTTGCTGCCGAGCGCCGCACCCATGCGCAGCTGGCCGCCGAGCAGCTTGCGCAGGTAACGTGCGTAGTTGTCGGCGTTGGTGCGCACGCCGCCGGCCAGCTGCGGCTCGCTGTAGGAGATGTCGACATCGCTCCCCAGCTGGCCTTCGATCTCGGCGGCGAGCGTGGTGTTGTCGAGCGCGTCCAGCCCCATCAGGCTCGCGTGCACCTGCATGTGGCCGCCGTCGTAGAGAAACTTGCCGTCGGTGGCCGCGGTGTAGACACCGTTCGTCGACGCGGCCAGGCACGAGCCCACGGTCTGCGTCGAGCTGCAACCCGTGAAGCCGGTGTAGCCGCTGCGGAAGTTGAGGAACTTGATGTCGCTGGCGCTCAGGCCGGCCGCGCCGCGGCGCTCGACCACGTAGGCGCCGTAGAACCACTTCGAGGCCGAGGCGATGTTCACGACCGTCGCGGCGGTGTAGGTCAGCAACGAGACGGTGCTGTTGACCGACGCGCTGGCCATTGGGCTGGCGCTGTCGCCGATCTCCCAGTAGAAGGGCTTGATCGCCACACAGCTGGCGTTGTTCACAGCGGTGGCGGTGGCGGCCTGGGTGCGTTGGGCGGTGTCGGGGCCGGAAGGCGTTGCGCCGTCCGAGCCGCCGCCACCGCACGCGGCGAGGCTCATCGTGGCCAGGGTGCTGGCGGCGAGTCGGCGGTGCGCAGTCGTGTTCAGGGCATGGCTTTCGATGGAGGTTGGCGCGTTGTAACGCAGGCGCCCGCCATGCGTGTTTCGCACGGGCGACTCTGGCGGGCGCGGGCGGGAAAGCATCACGCGATCTCGTGAACCCCCGGAGCAGGCTGCGCGCTGCCCACCAGGCGCCGAGCCCTGCCGCAGTCTGATCCGGGCCCGACTCTGCGCGTTTACCCGCAGAGTCGAAATGAAAATAAAACGTCAAAATAACGAGACTTTGTGGAAACCAAATGTTCCTGCAACCCTCTGCGCCCCACTTCCCGGGAGCCTGCGAGCGTGATCCCATGAAAAAGGCGACTGTGGCAGAAGCCTCCCCGCCGGTGCGGCCGCGGAGGCGTCCGCTCGTCGGCATCGTGATCGGCGATCCCTGCGGCGTCGGTCCGGAGGTTGTCGCCAAGGCCTGGGCCGAGGGCAGCCTGCACGATCGATGCCGCCCGCTGCTCATCGGCAGCGCGCACGCGATGCGCGCTGCCGTGGCGCAGCTGGGCGCCGGGCTGCCCGTGCGCTGCGTCGACGCGCCGGAACGCGTCGCCGCACGGCGCGGCGTGATCGAGATCCTCGACTCCGGCGCGCTCGATCCGGCCGACATCACGCCGGGTGCCGACAATGCGGCCTGTGGTCGCGCCAGCGCGGTCTGGCTCGACGAGGCCGACACGCTGGCGCGCGAAGGCCGGCTGCAGGCGACGGTGATGGGCCCGATCAGCTCGGTCGCGATGAAGAGCGCGGGTGTGCTGGACCGGGTGGTGGAGGTCAAGCCGGGTCGCAGCTACCTCTTGCTCGCATCAGGACCTTTGAAGGTGGCGCATCTGACCGACCATCTGCCGCTGGCCGAGGTGTCGGGGCTGATCACGGCCCGGCTCATCGCGTCGGCGCTGCGCACCATCGACGCCGCGATGCGCCAGTGGGGCGTCGCGCGGCCGCGTATCGGCGTGGCTGGGTTCAACCCGCATGCCAGCGGACGCGAGGACGAGGAGCAGATCGCACCGGGGGTGCGGCGCGCCCGTGCTGCAGGGATCGACGCCACGGGTCCGATCAGCCCCGACAGCGTGTTCCGCCAGTGCGTGGAGGGTCGCTTCGACATCGTGCTGGCGATGTACCACGACCAGGGTCACATCGCCATCAAGACGGCCGCGTTTGCGGGCAACATCGCGGTCTTCGTCGGCCCGCCGTATCCGCACATCACGGTGGCGCATGGCACCGCCTACGACATCGTTGGCCGCGGCATCGCGGACCACACGATGATCCGCAATGCGATTCTCACTGCGGGCTCGCTCGCGGCGGGGAGAGCCTTTCCCACGCTGCATTGACGCTCGAAAACACTGAGGACGACCGCGTGACCGACGCCCTGGAGTACACCTATATCGCCCGCATCGACGAAATCGAGGAAGGGTACGCCCTGCAGGTCAACGTCGATGGCCGCGAGCCGCTGGCGCTGGTGCGCCTGGAAGATGGCTTCTACGTGATGGAAGACACCTGCACCCACGGCGCGGCATCGATGTCCGAGGGCGAGGTCATCGGCTGCGAAATCGAGTGCCCGTTCCACAGCGGGCGCTTCGACGTCCGCACTGGCGCCGTCACTGCCTTTCCGTGCACGAAGGCGCTGACCGTCTACCCTGTCAAGGTCGAGGCCGACCAGGTTTTCGCGGCGCTCGGCGCGGGTACCCGCGCCGACGAGCCCTAGAGCGGAGCCGGGCACAAGCGGAGCAAGCCGATGAAACTGCATGAACTTTCCGACGAGACCCTGCACTTCCGGGTCCAGCAGTTGCTGGCCGAATGCGCGGAGATCATCGACGACGACCGTCTCGAGCAGTGGCCCGAGCTCTTCGTCGAGCGTGCCGTCTACAAGGTCATCCCGCGAGAAAACGCCGACCGCGGCTTGCCGGCAGCGGCGATCTTCTGCGACAGCAGGGGCATGCTGGTCGACCGCGTGGTGTCGCTGCGCCAGGCCAACATCTACGCGGTCCATCACCACCGGCATCTGCTGAGCAACCTGCGGATCGTGGAACGTGCCGACGACGAGGTGCGCGCCCAGTGCAACTACGTGGTTTTCCAGACGCGGGTCGACGGCGAGACCTCGATCTACAGCGCAGGAAAGTACCAGGACCGCATCGTCTTTGAAGGCGACCGCCTGCGGTTCAAGGAGAGGCAGGTCGTCTTCGATACCTACCGCATCGACAGCCTGATGGTGCGGCCGCTCTAGAAAGGATGATCGCGATGGTGCAGACCACATCCGCCCGCGCCGCCCCGGCGGCACCCGCCGCCGCGGAGAGCGGCTTTCGCGTGCCCTATGGGGTGTTCACCGAGCCCGGGTACTACGGCCGCGAGCAGGAGCGCATCTTCCGCGGCCCGCACTGGTCGTTCGTGGCACTGGAAGCCGAGATTCCCAACCCGGGCGACTACAAGACCACCTTCGTCGGCGACACGCCGGTGATCGTGATGCGCGGGGCGGAAGGGGCCGTGCACGTGACGGTGAACCGCTGCGCGCACCGCGGCGCGCTCGTCGTGCGCGACCTGCGCGGCAACCGGTCGTCGCTGGAGTGCGTGTACCACCAGTGGTGCTATGCGCCCGACGGCAAGCTCGTGGGCCTGCCGTTCCGCAAGGGCATCAAGGGCCAGGGCGGCATGCCGGCCGACTTCGACATGAAGCGGCATTCGCTGCAGCGCCTGCGCGTCGAGGTGCTGCACGGCGTCGTCTTCGCCACCTTCGACGACCAGACGCCGCCGCTGGCGGAGTACCTCGGGCCGATGGTCGTCGAGTCGATCGCACGCATCTTCCGGCGGCCGGTGCGCGTGCTCGGCGACCTGCGCCAGTACGTTCATGGCAACTGGAAGTTGTATGCCGAGAACACGCGCGACCCCTACCACGCGAGCCTGCTGCACCTGTTCCACACCACCTTCGGCACCTACCGCTCGTCGCAGAAGGGCGGCGTGAAGCTCGACGCCGAGCACCGGCACTCGATGCTGCATGCCAGCTCCGACACCAACGATGCCCAGAAGGACCAGGAGATCTACAAGGACATGCGCAGCTTCAACGCGCAGTTCAAGCTCCAGGATCCCTCGGTGCTCGCCGGCCGGCGCGAGTTCGACGACGGCGTCACGCTGGTGATCCTGTCGGTGTTCCCGAACCTGATCGTCCAGCAGATCGCCAACACGCTGGCGGTGCGACAGATCGTGCCCTATGCGCCCGATGCCTTCGAACTCGTCTGGACGTCCTTCGGCTATGCCGACGACGACGAGGAGATGCAGACGATCCGGCTCAAGCAGGGCAACCTGATCGGCCCGGCCGGATTGATCTCGATGGAAGACGGCGAGGCGGTCGAAATCGTCCAGCGCGCCGTGGTTCGCGACCAGGACAAGACCTCCTTCATCGCGATGGGCGGCAGCCGCGGAGGCGACGCCGACCACCTCGTCACCGAATCGTCGATCATCGGCTTCTGGGAGTACTACCAGAGGACCGTCGGCTTCGACGCCGTACCGGCCCGCTGACCCGCGAGCCGATTCACGATCACCCGCCAAGGAGACTGCCATGGACGCTGCCCCGAAAGACCTGCTCGCCGACGTGGTGCGCCACGAGGACGGCCAACGCGCCGTCGACCGGCGCATCTTCGTCGACCCCGACCTGTTCGAACTCGAGCAGCATCGGGTCTGGGAGAAGGTGTGGGTCTACGTCGCCCACGAGAGCCAGCTGCCCAAGCCCAAGAACTACATCACCACCTGGATCGGGCGCACGCCGCTGGTCGTGAACCGCGACAAGACCGGCGCGCTGAACGCCTTCGTCAACGTCTGCTCGCACCGCGGCGCGACGCTGTGCCGCAACGCCAAGGGCAGCGCGAGCAACTTCGTCTGCAGCTTCCACGGCTGGGCCTTCGACGCCAAGGGCAACCTGCTTGCGCCGATGAACGAGGACGGTGCCGGCTACCCGGCGGGCTTCGACAAGAGCAAGCACGGCCTGACGCGGGTGCGGCTGGAGAGCTACCGCGGCTTCCTGTTCGCCACGCTCAACCGCGACGCCGAACCGCTTACCGACTACCTGGCCGACAGCAAGACCTTCATCGACATCGTCGTCGAGCAGTCGCCGCAGGGCATCGAGGTGCTCAAGGGCCGCTCGGTGTACACGTTCCGCGGCAACTGGAAGCTGCAGGCCGAGAACGGCGTCGACGGCTACCACGTGGATTCGGTGCACGCCAACTACGTGCAGATGATCAAGAACCGCGCCCAGATCAATGCCGCCGGCAAGGCCCTCAAGGTGATGGCGGTCGGCGACTTCAACCGCTTCCGCGGCGGCTACTACGACCTCGGCAACGGCCACACGATGCTGTGGTCGAGCGTCACGAACCCGCAGGACCGGCCGATCTGGAGCCGGCGCGAGGAACTCGAAACGTCGATGGGCAAGGAGAAGGCGGACTGGGCCGTCAACCGTTCGCGCAACCTGCTGATCTATCCCAACATGTTCCTGATGGACCAGATGGGCACGCAGATCCGCATGTTCCGCCCGCTGTCGGTCGACCGCACCGAAGTGACGATCTACTGCTTCGCGCCGGTGGGCGAGGCGCCCGAGCTGCGCGCCAAGCGCATCCGGCAGTACGAGGACTTCTTCAATGCGTCGGGCATGGCGACCCCCGACGACCTGACCGAGTTCAACGAGTCCCAGGCGGGCTGCAGCCAGTACAGCGTGGTGCGCTGGAGCGATATGTCGCGCGGCCAGGCGCACGAGATCCAGGGGCAGGACGACCTTGCGCAGGAGCTCGGCATCCAGCCCGGCAGCAGCGGCTTCAAGGCCTCCGACGAGGGCATCTTCCTCGCTCAGCATGGGCGTTGGGCGCAACTCATGGCCGCCGGCGAGCAGGAGGGGGAGAGCCATGTCGAGGCCCGATGAACTGACGCCGGCGGTGGCCGAGCTGCTGTACCGCGAGGCGCAGTACGTCGACGAGCGCCGCTGGGACGAGTGGCTGGCGCTGTTCGATCCCCAGGTCGAGTACTGGGTGCCGTCGTGGGACTCGGACAACGAGCTGACATCCGACCCGCTCACCGAGATGTCCCTGATCTACTACGGCGACCGTACCGGCCTCGAGGACCGCGTGTTCCGGCTGCGCACCGGCCGCTCGGCGGCGTCGACGCCGATGCCGCGCACCTGCCACGTCGTCTCCAACGTCATCGCCACGCCGGGCGCCGACGGCCATTGCAGCGTAAGTGCCTCGTTCGTGACGCACCTGTTCAGGCGCAACGCCGAGCAGCATTTCTTCGGGCGCTACACATACCTGCTGGCACCTGTGGAAGGCGGGGGCTGGCGCATCCGCAAGAAGAAGATCGTGGTGATGAACGATCTGATCGACACCGTTCTCGACATCTACAGCGTGTGAAGGCGAAGGCACGCCGCGCTGCCGGCCCGCGGCGGCGCTTCGAAGGCAAGACCGCGCTCGTGACCGGTGCGGCGCAGGGCATCGGGCGCGAGGTGGTCCTGGCGCTGGCGCGCGAAGGCGCGCGCGTGATCCTGGTCGACCGTTCCAAGATTGCGCACGAGGTGGCCGACGAGGCGCGCACTCTCGGCGCGGAGGCCACGGTCATGCTCGCCGACGTGGAGCAGTACGCCGCCTGCCGCCGCACGGTCAACCGTGCGGCCAAGCTGACCGGGCGCATCGACGTGCTGGTCAACAACGTCGGCGGCACGATCTGGGTCCAGCCTTTCGACCGCTACCAAGAGCAGCAGATCGTGGCCGAGATCAACCGCTCGCTTTACCCCACGCTGTGGTGCTGTCACGCGGTGCTGCCGCACATGGTGCGCCAGGGCGGCGGCGCGATCGTCAACGTCTCGTCCACCGCCACGCGCGGCATCCACCGCGTGCCCTACTCGGCGGCCAAGGGAGGCGTCAACGCGCTGACGACCTGCCTCGCCTTCGAGTACGCCGAGCAAGGCATCCGCGTCAACGCGGTGGCGCCCGGCGGCACCGATGTCGGGCCGCGCCGCATCCCGCGCAACACCGAGACGATGAACGACCAGCAGCGCGCCTGGTACCAGGCCATCGTCGACCAGACCATCGACTCGACCTTCCTCAAGCGCTACGGCACGCCGGCCGAGCAGGCGGCCGCGATCCTGTTCCTGGCGTCGGACGAGGCGTCGTACATCACCGGGGTGACGTTGCCGGTGGCCGGCGGCGACACGGGCTGAGCGCCTCGGGCAGGGCGGCTGCGCGCGTACTCCGTCAGCCGTCCGATGCGGCGATCCGCGCGGCGGCCATCTCGCGCAGCTTGGTGCGCTGCACCTTGTCGCCGTTGGCGCTGTGCGTGACCGGAAAGGCGTCGACGAACCAGACGCGCGCCGGCACCTTGAACGCGGCCATGCGCGCGCGCACCCAGTCGGTCACCGCGGCTTCGTCGAGCGGCCGGCGATGTCCCGGCTTGAGGATCACGAAGGCCGCGGCGCGCCGCGTGCGGTCGATTTCCACCGCCACGATCTGCGCGTCCGCCACGCCGGGGTGCTGGCGGATCACCTCCTCGATCTCGACCGGGCTGACGAGAAAGCCGCCGAGCCGGATGGCGTCGCCGGTCCGCGTCTCGAACACGAAGCTGCCGTCGGCACGAACGCGGCCGATGTCGCCGGTGCGGAAGAAGCCGTCGGGGCGGATCGCCTTGGCAGTTGCCTCGGCGTTGTCGAGGTAGCCGATGAAGCGCGTGGCTGAGCGGATCTCCAGCTCGCCGCTCGCATCCGGCGGCAGCAGCTCGCCCGATTCGACGTCACGCGTGCGAACCTCGGCCTGCGGCGAAACCGGCCGGCCCCCGCCAAGCATGCGCTCGGCCGGCGGCAGGTGGTCCGGCTGCAGGGAGAACAGCGCCTGCACCTCGCTCGAGCCGTAGAGGCCGGCGACCGGCCAGCCGCGCGCGAGCGCACGTTGTGCCATGTCCTCGTTGAGCACGAAGCCGGCCAGTCGGAGCGACGGCATCGCGGCCGCGGCCTCGTCGAGGTCGAGCAGCCGGCGCAGCATGTCGTCGGTGCCGAAGACGTGGGTCAGGGCGTGCCGGCGCACCAGCGCGGCTGCATCGGCGGCCTCGAAGGCCTGCATCGGCACGACCGGCGCGCCGGCGGCGATGCTGGCCAGCGCCGCTGTCAGGCCGAAGGTGCCGCACAGCGGCACCGCGGCGAGCGTGGCGCTGCCCGACGCCTCGAAGCCGAGCGCGCGCGCCACGTCGCGCGCGTGCAGCGCGAGGTTGCGCTGCACGTGCACGACGAGCTTGGGGCCCTGGGTCGTTCCGGACGTGGTGAAGTAGATCAGCGGCGCATCCGCAGCGGCGCCCATGGGCGATGCTGCGTCGCCCAGCGTGTCGGCGTCGAAGGTGACGGTCGGCTTGCCCAGCACGCGCTCGGGCAGCGCCGCACCGGCGTCGAGCACGGCCACTCGCTCGAGCGCCGTGAACGGCACGCCGTCCATGCCGTCGAGGATGGCGTCGAAGTCGATGCGCCGGAAACGTCGCTGGATGACGAGCATGCGCGCCCCGGAACGCTCGAGCACGTGCGACAGCTCCGCAGCGCGAAAGCGCGTGTTGACCGACATCATCGTTGCGCCGAGGCGGGCCAGCGCGAACAGGAAGGCCAGCCACTCGACGCGGTTGACCAGCCACACCGCGACGCGGTCGCCGCGGCGCACGCCCTGCGCGTGCAGCCAGCCTGCGGTGCGCAGGACCATGCGGTCGAACTGCGCGAAGTCGACGCGCCGCTCGCCTTCGATCCACGCCGGCGCGTCGGGCCGCGCGGCGACATGCGCGGCGAGCAGCGAGCCCAGTTCGCCCGGCTCGATTGTCATCAGTAGAGTTCCATCAGCTTCGCGTTGTCGGCTAGCTCCGTGAGGTCGGCCTGCGCCCACCCGCCTAGCGGAGTCGAAACAGGGGCTGTGGCGGTCAGAGCGGCATCGAGCAGCAGCATCATGCGGGTCCTCGCCATTCGCGCGGTCATGCACCTTCAGCGGCTGGCAGCCGACGTCCTTGACAGGTGCGGCCCGATCGAAATCGACCCTGTCTACCCCGATCGAGCAACCGTCGGCGGGCAGCTTCGCCAGCCGGGCAGCGCCGAGCGTGCTGTCCACCCCTGGCACGTTGTCCTACATGACCGGTTGACCGACTTGCTCCTGCAGCTGCGCACCCAAGAGGCGGCTGAGGATGTCTGACGCGGCGCCCGATGCGAAGGGGATGGCGAAGCGGATCTGTTTGAAGGGATAGCCGGCCTCCTGAGCGCCACGGCCCGGACGCCAGGCGGAAGCGCAGCACCCGCACCGGCCAGCATCCCAGCGGCGACGCGAAACACGTACGGTGATTCAAGTTCGAGCGAGGATCAGTACGAGCGCGGCAGCCCCATCACGTGCTCGGCGATGTAGTTCAGCACCATCTCGCGGTTCAGCGGTGCTGTGCGCAGCAGGCGCACCAGGCCGTACAGGTCGTAGATGCCGTATTCCTTGGTGAAGCCGTTGCCGCCGTGCGTCTGGATCGCCGCATCGACCGCGTGGATGCCGGCCTCGGCGCCGGCGTACTTGGCGATGTTGGCGAACTCGCCCGCGGGCTCGCCCCGGTCGAAGGCCCAGGCCGCCTTGAGCGCCATCAGCGAGGCCATCTCGATCTCGCTGCGCGCGATGGCCAGCGGGTGCTGCACGCCCTGGTAGGCGCCGATCGGCGTCTTGTTGAACAGCTTGCGGTCGTTGGCGTAGGCCACCGCCTTCTTCAGCGCGAAGCGGCCGACGCCGGTACACAGGCCCGACAGGATGATGCGCTCCGGGTTCAGCGTGTCGAACAGGATCGAGAAGCCCTTGCCGACCTCGCCGAGCACGTCGGCCTCGGTCAGCGCCACGTCGTCGAAGAACACCTGCCACTGCGTCTCGGGCACCGGGAAGGCCACCGGGATCAGCGTCTTGCTGATGCCCTTCTTCTTCATGTCGACCATGAAGATCGTGAAGCCGTCGGTCTTTTTCTTGACCTCCGCGCGCGGCGTGGTGCGGGTGACCACCATCGCGTAGTCGGCGTGGTTGGCGTCGGTGATGAACACCTTCTGGCCGGTGAGGCGGAAGCCGCCCTTGCCGTCGGACTTGGCGATGGAGGTGATCTCCATCGAGTTCGAGCCGGCGTTCGGCTCGGTGATCGCGAAGCAGAAGCGGATCTCGCCCGCGCAGCCGCCGGGCAGCAGGCGCCGCTTCAGGTCTTCGTTCGCGTGCTTGGCCAGCAGGCCCATCGTCATCGTCGGGCCGACCACCAGGTTCAGCAGCGGGATGCCGTTGTTGGCCAGCCCCTCCATGAACAGCAGCATCTCGGTCATGCCCTGGCCGGCGCCGCCGTAGGCCTCGGGCACCATGATGCCGAGGAAGCCGTCGCCGGTTATCTGCTTGTACAGCTCGGCCGGCGGCTCGCTCTTCTCGGCGTACTTGCGCCAGTAGGCATGGTCGAAGCGCTGCGAGATGCGGTCGCCGTACTCGTAGACCATGCGCTGTTCTTGGGTCAGGGCGAAATCCATGCGGGCTCCTGGAATGGCGGGGCGATTGCGGCGGGCTTCAGCGGTTGGCCGACGGGAACTTGGGCGCGCGCTTCTCCTTCACCGCGGCCACGCCCTCGGGCGCGTCCTCGCCGAGGAAGCACAGCATCTCCATCGCCAGCGAGCTCTCGAACACCGGGCGGGCGAGGTTCATCCAGCCGTTGAGCGACCGCTTGGTGAAGCGGATCGCTTGCTGGCTGCCGGCGGCGAGCTTGTCGGCGACTTCCATCGCCTTGTCCATCAGCTGCGCGCGCGGCACGCACAGGCTGACCAGGCCGATGCGCTCGGCTTCCTTGCCGGAGACGAACTCGGCGGTCATCAGGTAGTACTTGGCCTTGGCCATGCCGCACAGCAGCGGCCAGCAGATCGCGGCATGGTCGCCGGCGGCGACGCCGAGCTTGACGTGGCCGTCGGTGATCTTGGCTTCCTCGGCCATGATGCTGATGTCGGCCATCATTGCCACCGCGAGGCCGGCGCCGACCGCCACGCCGTTGATCGCCGAGATCACCGGCTTTTCGCAGGCCATCACGTTGTAGACGATGTCCGAGGCCTCGGTCATCACGCTGTTGATGGTCTGTGCGTTGCCGACCATGTTGGTGATCCAGCTCAGGTCGCCGCCGGCCGAGAAGGCCTTGTCGCCGGCACCGGTGATGACGGCCACCTTGGTTTTCGGGTCGTCGTTGACCACGCCCCAGATCTTGGTCAGCTCCCAGTGCAGGCGGCCGTTGGTCGCGTTCATCACCTCGGGGCGGTTGATGGTGATCAGCAGCACGCCGTTGGGCTTGGGGTCGAACTTCAGGAACTGGAAGTCGGAGTAGTTCATGGCAGGGGTCCTCGGGTGGATGGGATCGGGTGGGAAGCTCAGCGCAGCACGGCGCGGCCGTTGTTGAGCACGACGACGTCGCGCTCGATGACGCGGGCGCGGAAGGAGACGGCCTTGCCGTCGATCCAGAGCTCGGTGCGGATCGTCTCGCCGGGGTACACCGGCGACGAGAAGCGCGTTTCGATCGAGGCGATGCGCGACGGCTCGCCGCCGGCCGCGGCCTGGGTCAGCGCCCAGCCGGCGATGCCGTAGCTGGCCAGACCGTGCAGGATCGGGCGCTCGAAGCCGGCGGCCTTCGCCACCGCCGGTTCGGCATGCAGCGGGTTGTAGTCGCCCGAGAGGCGGTAGACAAGGGCCAGGCCGGCGGGCGTCTTGCGGTCGACGCTGGCGTCGGGGGCACGTGTAGGCAGTTCATGCACCGGCTTGACCGGGCCGCTGGGGCCGCCGAAGCCGCCGTCGGCGCGGCAGAAGGTGGTCGAGCCGAGCGTGAACAGCAGCTCGCCGCTGGCCGCGTCGGTGACGGCGCGCTCGGTGTAGAGCAGGGCGCCCTTGCCGGCGCCCTTGTCGATGATGCCGGTGACGCGGGTGCGACCGATCACCTCGCCAGCGGGGGCCGGGTGGCGGTGAATGACGAGGCTCTGCTCGCCGTGCACCAGGCGCACCGCGTCGACGCCGGTGGCGGGGTCCTTGAGCCACATGCCGGGATAGCCGAGGACCACGGGCAGCGTGGGCAGCGCGACGAGGCTCTTCTCGTAGACGTAGCGCAGCTCGGCCTCGTCCATCGGGTCGGCACCCAGGCCGAGCCCGAGTGCGTAGAGCATGGTGTCGCGCTGGGTGTAGGTGTGCCGCACGTCCTCGAACGGCCACGCCATCAACTTGTCGTAGTTGATCGCCATGAGCGACTCCTCAGACCGGATCCCAGGAGAAGACGATGTTCGACGTCTCGAGCGGGAAGAAGTTGGGCTTCATCGCCGGCAGCACGCGCTCGGCGAGGGTCTCCGGCGTCCAGCCCTCGGCGGTGTGCATGCCGCGCACCGGCCGCGACTGGCTCATCAGGAAGACCTCGTTGCCGCGCACGGCGAAGACCTGCGCCGTCACGTCCGCCGCCGCGTCGCTGGCCAGGAACGCGGCCACCGGCGCGATCTGCGCGGTGTCGAGCTTCTGCAGCTTGGCCACGCGCGCCTGCTGCTCGGGCGTGTCGGTCGGGATCGAGCCGATCATGCGGCTCCACGCGAACGGCGAGATGCAGTTCGAGCGCACGTTGTAGCGCTTCATGTCGCCGGCGATCGAACGCGACAGCGCGACGATGCCGAGCTTGGCCGCGCCGTAGTTCGCCTGGCCGAGGTTGCCGATCAGGCCCGATGTCGAGGTCATGTGCACGCACGCGCCCGACTGCTGTGACTTGAAGTGCGGGGCGGCGGCGCGCGAGACGAAGAAGGCGCCGTTCAGGTGCACGTCGATCACCGCCTTCCATTCGTCGGGCGACATCGCGAAGAACATGCGGTCGCGCAGGATGCCGGCGTTGTTGACGACGACATCGATGCGGCCGAAGCTGTCGAGCGCGCACTGGACGATCTTGTGCGCCGAGTTCCACTCCGAGACGCTGTCGGTGGACAGCGCCGCCTGGCCGCCGGCGGCCTTGATCTCGTCGACCACCTGCTGGCCGGGGCTGGCGTCGCTGCCTTCGCCGCTGACCGAGGCGCCGATGTCGTTGACCACCACCTTCGCCCCCTGCGCGGCCATCTGCAGCGCGATGTCGCGCCCGATGCCGCGGCCCGAGCCGGTGACGACGGCAACCTTGCCTTGCAGCATCGTGCCTTTGTTCATGTGCGGTTCTCCTGTTGCTTGCTGGTTGTGGTTTCGGATGCGCGGCGGGTCTCAGCTGCTCGGCAGCCGCAGCACGGCGCTGGCCAGGATGTTGCGCTGGATTTCGTTGCTGCCGCCGTAGATCGTCGCCGGCCGCGCGTTGTAGAAGGTCGTCAGCACGTCGATCGAGCCGCTGTCGAGCTCGATGTCGCCCGGCGTCGCGCCGCTGGCGCCGGCGATCTCGACCAGCAGGTTGGCCAGGCGCGAGCAGGTCTCGGTGGCGAAGATCTTCAGCATCGAGACGTCCGGCCCGATCGCCTCGCCGCGCTTGACCTGCTCGACGAAGCGGCCGTAGAGCGTGCCGAGGTCGGCCACGTCGAGCGCGAGCTGCGTATAGCGGTCGGAGAACACCGGGTCATCGAACAGGCCGAGCTGCTCCGCCGCGGCGCGCAGCCGCCCGAGCACGTACTGGCACTGCTTGGGGCTGCCGATGAAGATGCGCTCGAAGCCGAGCAGCGCCTTGGCGATGGTCCAGCCCTGGTTCAGGCCGCCGACGATGTTGGCGCGCGGCACGCGCACGTTGTCGAAGAAGACCTCGCAGAACTCCTCCTCGCCGGCGATGTTGCGGATCGGCCGCACGGTGATGCCCGGGCTCTTCATGTCGGCGAGCAGGAAGCTGATGCCCTCCTGCTTCTTCGCCGCCTTGTCGGTGCGCACGAGCAGGAAGATGTGCGTCGCGTCCTGCGCCAGCGTGGTCCAGATCTTCTGGCCGTTGACGACGAAGTCATCGCCGTCGACAACGGCCTCGGTGCGCAGGCTGGCCAGATCGGAACCCGAGTTCGGCTCGGAATAGCCCTGGCACCAGATGTGCTCGAACGAGCGGATGCGCGGCAGGTAGTGCTCGCGCTGCGCCTCGGTGCCGTGCTGGATGAGCAGCGGGCCGACCATCAGGATGCCCTGGTCGGGCGCACGCGCGACGCCGTGGTTCTCCTGCTCCTCGAAGTAGGCGATCAGCTTCTCCGGCGACAGGCCCATGCCGCCGTGGGTCGCAGGCCAGCTCGGCGCGATCCAGCCTTGCGCCGAGAGCTTCAGCGTCCAGTCGCGGATCTCGGCCCAGCGCAGCCGGCGCTTGGGGTAGCGCAGCTCGGGCGGGTAGTTGCGCTCGAAGAACTCGCGCACGCGCTCGCGGAAGACCTCGGTCGGCAGCGCGTTCCAGTCGGTCGTGGCGTTCATGCGTCGGCTCCCGCGGCGGCGCCGGCACGGCGGGCGAGCAGCGCATGGCGGCGCCGCTGCACGGCGCCATTGCCCAGCCAGGCCGACAGCACGAGCGCGCGCTGCAGGTACAGGCCCAGGTCGTACTCGTCGGTGAAGCCGACCGCGCCGTGCAGCTGCACCGCCTCGCGGGCGATGGCGAGCGCCGCATCGGAGCAGCGCGCCTTCACCCGCGCCGCCAGCCGCGCACGTTCATCGCCGCAGATGCCGGCGTCCAGCGCGGCCAGGCCTTCGGCGACCGCTGCCGCGCACAGCTCCTGCTGGATGAGCATGTCCACGGCGCGGTGCTGCAGGCCCTGGAAGCTGCCGATCGGCTTGCCGAACTGCTTGCGGGTTCGCAGGTATTCGAGGGTCATGTCGAACATGCGCCGCGTGATCGCCAGCAGCTCGGCGCCGACGACGACCAGCGTCTCGTCCAGAGCCTTGGCCAGTGCCGCACGTGCTGCACCGCCCCGGCACAGCAGGTGGTCGGACGGCAGCGTGACCTGCTCCAGGTCCAGCCGCGCGGCGAACGAGCCGTCCGCGAGCCGATCGAGCCGACACTGCACGCCCGCGGCCTGCGCCGGCACCCAGACGAGCGCCATTCCCTCGGCAGACGATGCGGCGACCACCCACCCGGCGGCCGATGCGCCCGGGCGCACGTGCCGCTTGCTGCCGTGCAAGCGCAACTGCTGCGCGCCGGCGGTGCAGATCGTGGCCGGATCGGCCAGTTCGCCGCGGCTATCGAAGCTCGCGGCGCCGGTGGCATCCTCCTGCCACGCCACCGCCGGCAGGGCGCGGCCCTCGGCCATCTCGGTCAGCAGGCGTTGCGCCATTTCGCCGGGCCCGCAGGCTTGCAGCAGACGGCCCGCGAACACCACGACCGGGGTGATCGGCTCGGGGGCGATCTGGGCGGCGAGGGCGCCCGCGACCTCTGCCATGTCGGCCAGACCCTGGCCGAAGCCTCCGCACGACTCCGGTGCCAGCAGGCCGGTCCAGCCCTGGACGGCCAGCGCGTTCCAGAACCCCGGGTCGAAGCCCGGCGCTTTTGCGCGCAGCGCGCGGGCGCGCGACAACGGCGATTCCTTGCTGGCGAAGGTGGCCGCGCTGGCGCGCAGCAGTTCGAGTTGCTGTCGGCGTTCAACGCCGGCGTCGGAAGGTGCATTCATACGGCGTCAATACGACTTGGGCAGGCCGAGCACCTTCTCGGCGATGAAGCACAGGATCAGCTGCGGGCTGATCGGCGCGACGCGCGGAATCAGCATCTCGCGCAGGTAGCGCTCGACCTGGTACTCCTTGGCGTAGCCGAAGCCGCCGAGCGTGGCCATCGCCCGCTGGCAGGCGGCGAAGCCGGCCTCGGCGGCCATGTACTTGGCCGCGTTGGCGTCGGCGCCGCAGTCCTTCTTGGCGTCGTACTTCCAGGCCGCGCGCATGGCCATCAGCCAAGCCGCCTCGAGCTCCATCCACGACTGCGCGAGCGGGTGCTGGATGGCCTGGTTTTGGCCGATCGGGCGGTCGAAGACGATGCGTTCCTTGGCGTACTTCGCGGCGCGCTCGAGCGCCACCTGCCCGAGGCCGACAGCCTCGCCAGCGATCAGGATGCGCTCGGGGTTCATGCCGTGCAGGATGTACTCGAAGCCGCGGCCTTCCTCGCCGATGCGGTCTTCCACCGGCACCTTCAGCCCGTCGATGAAGAGCTGGTTCGAGTCGACCGCCTTGCGGCCCATCTTCTCGATCTCGCGCACCTCGACGAACTGGCGGTCGAGGTCGGTGTAGAACAGGCTCAGGCCGAAGGTGGGCTTGCTGCACTGCTCCAGCGGCGTGGTGCGCGCCAGGATCAGCATCTTGTTGGCCACCTGCGCGGTGGAGATCCACACCTTCTGGCCCGACAGCACGTAGTGGTCGCCGCTGCGTTCCGCGCGCGTCTTCAGCCGCGTGGTGTTCAGGCCGGTGTTCGGCTCGGTCACCGCGAAGCAGGCCTTCTCCTTGCCGGCGATCAGCGGCGGCAGCATGCGCCGCTTCTGATCGTCGGTGCCGAACACCACCACCGGCTGCAGGCCGAAGATGTTCATGTGCACCGACGAGCAGCCCGACAGGCCGGCGCCCGAGCGCGAGATCGCGGTCATCATCACCGTGGCCTCGGTGATGCCCATGCCGCTGCCGCCGTACTCCTGCGGCATGCAGATGCCCAGCCAGCCGCCTTCGGCCAGCGCGTTGTACAGGTCGTGCGGGAAGCCGCCTTCGCGGTCGCGCGCCAGCCAGTAGTCGTCGCCGAAGTTCGCGCAGACCTTGCCGATGGCCTCGCGGATGGCTTCGTGTTCGCGGTTGTCGGTGAAGTCCATCGGTCGTGTTCAGAAGGTCATGGCCAGGCGCGTGCCCTGGTCGATCGCGCGCAGCGCGTCGAGCTCGCCGGCGCGCTCGGCGCCGCCGATCAGCGCCGGCGCAACACCCAGTCCGCGCAGCTCGCCGGCCAGCGCATTGTCGGATTCCTGCCCGGCGCAGATCACCACCGTGTCCACTTCGAGCAGGCGTGCCTGACCGTCGACGCGCAGATGCAGGCCGGCGTCGTCGATGCGTTCGTAGCTGCAGCCCGACAGCGTCTGCAGCCCACGCTGCTCGAGCCGCGCGCGCAGCGCCCAGCCGGTGGACAGGCCGAGCGTGCGGCCGGGCTTCTCGGGCTTGCGCTGCAGCAGCGTCACGCTGCGCAGCGGGCGCGGCGCGACGGCCTTGCCCAGGCCCGCGGCGACCTCCGGCGCGGTGGCCACACCCCACTCGGCGAAGAAGCCTGCGGGGCCGGCGTTCGCCGCGTGGTCGTGCCCGTTGGCATCGACTTCCTCGTGCAGCAGGTACTCGGCCACGTCGAATCCGATGCCACCGGCGCCGATCACCGCCACGCGGCGGCCGGCCTGGCGGCGCCCGGCGAGCAGGTCGGCATAGCCGACGACCTTGGGATGATCGATCCCGGCGATCGCCGGCACGCGGGCGCGCACGCCGGTGGCTACCACCACGTGGTCGAAGCCGCCCGTGGCGAGGTCCGCCGCGCTGGGCCGGCGGTTCAGGCGCACCGCCACGCCCCCGTCGGCCAGGCCGGTGCGGAAGTAGCGCAGCATCTCGTGGAACTCTTCCTTGCCCGGGACTTCGCGGGCGAGGTTGAGCTGGCCGCCGACCTCGGCGCCGGCCTCGAACAGTTCGACCGCATGGCCGCGTTGCGCCGCGGTGATGGCGCAGGCCATGCCGGCCGCGCCGGCGCCGACCACCGCGACCCGGCGGCGGCCGCGCGGGGCGGGCATCTCGTCGAACTCGAGTTCGCGCCCGGCGCGCGGATTCACGAGGCACGAGGTCGGCTGGTGGGTGAAGATGAAGTCCAGGCACGCCTGGTTGCAGGCGATGCAGGTGTTGATCGCATCCGGCCGCCCGGCGGCGGCCTTGTTGACGAAGGCGCCGTCGGCGAGGAAGGGGCGCGCCATCGAGACCATGTCGGCGTCGCCCGCGGCGATGATCTCGTCGGCGACCTCGGGCGTGTTGATGCGGTTGGAGACGATCAGCGGGATCTTCAGCGCCCGCTTGATGCGCGCCGCGGCGAATCGGAACGCGGCCCGCGGCACCAGGTAGGCGATGGTCGGGATGCGCGCCTCGTGCCAGCCGAAGCCGGTGTTGATCACGTCGGCGCCGGCCGCCTCAACCGCCCGCGCGAGCGCGATCACCTCGTCGGCCGGCGCACCACCCTCGACCAGGTCGAGCGCCGAAAGGCGGTACATGATCAGCGCCCCGGGGCCCAGCCGCTCGCGCGTGCGGCGCACGATCTCGACCACGATGCGGTGGCGGTTCTCCGCGCTGCCGCCGAACTCGTCGCTGCGGTTGTTGCAGCGCTCGGTGGTGAACTGGTTCAGGAAGTAGCCTTCCGAGCCCATGATCTCCACGCCGTCGAAGCCGGCGCGCATCGCCAGCTCGGCGCAACGCGCGAAGTCATCGATCGTGCGCCAGACCTCGGCGGTCTCGAGGGCGCGCGGTACGCGGCGGTTGATCGGCGAGGGGATGTTCGAGGCGCCGACCAGATCCGCTGTCTTGCCGTAGCGGCCGGTGTGCAGCACCTGCAGGATGATCTTGCCCCCGGCGGCGTGCACCGCCTGCGGGATCGGCCGCAGCGCATCGGCCTCGTCTTCGGTGATCAGCGTTGGGCCATGGTCGTCAAGCTTGGCTTCCGCGTTCATCGCGAAGCCGCCGGTCACGATCAGGCCGGCGCCGCCGCGCGCCCGCTCGGCGTAGAACGCCGCCAGCCGCTCGGCGCTGCGGTCCAGCCGCTCGATCCCGGTGTGCATCGAGCCCATCAGCGTGCGGTTGCGCAGCGTGTGCGCGCCGAGGCGGATGGGTGCGAGCAGGGCGGGGAAGAACACGGGTGCAGACATGGCAACCTAGAGTATAGAGCTAACTAACGTATGTTCGATGCGCGATGATATAGTGTCGACGCCTGCCAGCCAAGATCCGATGCCGTCTCGAGAACCCACTACCGCTGCGCCAGCCGACGCGTACCTGAGGCCCGGCCGTTTCATCGACAGCGACCATCCCGCCGTGCGCGCCTTCGCACGGCAGCATGCCGACCCGGCGATGCCGGCGCGCGAGATCGCGGTCGCGCTGTACTACGCAGTGCGCGACGGCTTCCGCTACGACCCGTACCAGTTCGACATGTCGGAGGGCGGGTTGAAGGCGAGCCGCGTGGTCGAAAACGGCTTCGGGTTCTGCGTCCCGAAGGCGGCGCTGCTGGCCGCGGCCGCGCGCGCCAGCGGGGTGCCCGCGCGGCTCGGCTTCGCCGACGTGCGCAACCATCTCACCAGCCCTCGGTTGCGCGAGATGATGAAGACCGACCTGTTCGTGTTCCACGGCTACACCGAGATGCTCATCGACGGCGCCTGGCGCAAGGCGACACCTGCGTTCAATCTCAGCCTGTGCGAGAAGGCCAAGGTCAAGCCGCTGGAGTTCGATGGCGGGGGCGATTCGATCTTTCACGAGTTCGACGCGCTGGGCCGCCGCCACATGGAGTACGTGAACGACCGCGGGGCCTATGCCGACGTGCCGCGCGAGGAGATGCTCGCGGTCTTCCACGAGGTCTATCCAAACTACCGCGACTGGATCCGCGAAGGCGCCGCCGGCGACTTCGCGCGCGAGGTCGATACGGGCCCTTCGGCGTGACCGCGGCCGTGACGCTGCAGCGGCGCGAGTTCCCGGGTTTCCCGGGGGGGGCGTGGGTCGCCGAGGTAGCGGGGCCGGATACCGCGCCCACGGTGCTGCTGCTGCACGGCGGCGGGCAGACGCGGCATGCCTGGGGTGGCACCGCGCTTGCGCTCGCGCGCGCCGGATGGCGGGCCATCGCGCTCGATCTGCCGGGGCACGGCGACTCGGCCTGGCCTTCGGACGGCGACTACCACATCGAGACGCTGGCGCGCCAAATGGTGCGCTTCGTCGGCGCGCTCGGCCAGCCGCTGGCGCTGGTTGGCGCCTCGCTCGGCGGCATGATCAGCATGGCGATGGCGGCGCGCGACGACACGCCGCCGATCGCGGCGCTGGCGCTGGTGGACATTGCGCCGCATGTCGAAGCGGTCGGCGTCGACCGCATCGTCAACTTCATGCGCGCCCACCCGGAGGGCTTCGCGACCCTCGAAGACGCGGCGCGGCACATCGCCGCCTACCGCGGCCGCCCGGTGGCGGCCGAACCGCGCGGCCTGGGCAAGAACCTGCGCCTGAACGCCGCCGGGCGCTGGGTGTGGCACTGGGACCCGCGCCTGATGAACGACGAGAACCACAGCCACCGCAACGACCCGAACTACTTCGAACGCGCGCTCTCCAGCTACCGCGGCGAGCTGCTGCTGATCCGGGGCGCGCGCAGCGACGTGATCAGCGAGGCCGGCGCGCAGCGCTTTCGCAGCAGTTTCCCGCGCGCACGCTTCGTCAACCTGGCCGGCGCGGGCCACATGGTGGCCGGCGACGCCAACGATGTGTTCAGCCGCACCGTGATCGACTTTCTCGCCGACGCGATGCCGGCCGCGGTCGGCCGCGACAGCCCCGGAGATACCGCAACGTGAGCCTGCGATCCTTCACCCTGCACGATCTGATCGAGCGCAACGCGGCTTGCCATGGCGCGGGCCTGGCCTTCGCGGCCGACGGCGAACGCGTCACGCATGCCGAGTACGCGGCGCGCGTCGCGCGCCTGGCCACGGGCCTGGCCGGGGCGGGACTCGGCCGCGGCGACTGCCTCGCGCTGCTGGCGCACAACGGCCTGGCCTTCGTGGACGTGTTGGGCGCGGCGGCGCGGCTCGGCGCGATCGTCGTGCCGGTCAATTGGCGGCTGTCGGCAGACGAAGTGGCCCACGTGATCGCCGACACCACGCCCAAGCTCCTGATCGCCGCGCCGGAGTTGCAGCCGCTGCTGGCCGGCGCGGCGCT